>JAZOSC010000107.1:0-14218 GCA_045656925.1 Eubacteriales bacterium
GATCGCGCGGCTCTGCACCGATGGTTTTCAGGCCCTTGAAGGGCACGGTACCGATGCTTTCCATCGCAGCGCGCAGCTCGGGCTGAAAGATGATGGCAAGCACGATCAGGCCATAGGAAAAGAAGCTTTCGAAAATGTAGCCGACGGCATACATATGAAGCAGCTCACTTACGACAAAAAACGCGACAACAACAAGCACGCCCACAAGGAGCTTGCCCGCACGTCGATCGCGCACAAACAGATACATGGCGAAAAACAGCACCGCCAGGCAAATAATATCTAAAATATCCTGCCACCCGAACATCGAGAACGGATCGGTAATGAAGCTGCCGGAAAACAGCTTGCCAAACAATTCTTTCATATCAAACCGCCTAATATGTATTCCGTCACCGCAAGCTGCGGCGCGATAAGCAAGCGAGCAACACCCTCGCAATTCTCATAGCAACACACGCGGGCGCAAGAGCACACACGCACTTTAAATTCATTATAGCACGTTAAAAATAAAAATGCAAACGTTTTTGTAAATTTTTTTTGGCTTTTTGTATGTTTTTTCGTATTTTTTCACTTTTGCGGACGTTTTTTGTCCTTGAAAAAAGATTTTTTTGCTTTTTAACGGCAAATATGCTATACTGTTTACGGAAAACACAACGATTCTGCCCGTAACAGTAATGGACAGACGAACAGGAGATACTATGATACACGCCGATTTTTATATGCCAACAAGACTTTTCTTCGGTCAGGATTGTTTGAAAAACGGGGCCGATTTATTGAAAAAGGCAGGCCGACACGCCCTGCTTGTTACGGGCAGGAGCAGTGCGCGCAGGTCAGGCGCGCTCGACGATGTGACGGCGCTTTTGAACGCGCTTGATATTACATTCACCATTTTTGATGGCGTCACCGAAAATCCCCCCTTACTCACCTGCCACAGCGCAGGCATCAGGGCACACGAGGAGGGTGTTGATTTTGTCATCGGCATCGGCGGTGGCTCGGCACTGGATGCCGCCAAGGCAATTGCCGCCTTTACCGCCAACCCCACCCTCAAGCCTGCGGATATTTTCAACGCCGAAAAGCGTGCCAATCCGTGCTTGCCCATCTTTGCGCTGCCCACCACGGCAGGCACGGGAAGCGAGGTTAACAATTACAGCGTGCTTACTCTTGAGGGCGGCAGGCAGAAAAAGACCTTCAAGGCTGAGGACAGTTGGCCACGCGCTGCCTTTGTAAACCCCCGCTATACCGCATCCCTGCCCCGTGAAATTGCCATCTCCACCGCGCTTGATGCCTTTGCACACGCCCTTGAGAGCTACCTTTCCCCCAAATCAACCGTCTTTTCCGAAAACGCCGCAATCTTTGCAGGCGCACACATTTACGAGGTGCTTTCAAGGCTTCCTGCGACGCTTGATGAGGCCGACAGAGAGCAGCTTTCGCTTGCGGCAACAGCGGCAGGCATGGCCATCAGCATAACGGGAACGGGCTTTCCGCATCCCATGGGATACAGCCTCACCCTGCTTGACGGTCTGCCCCACGGGCGCGCCTGCGCCTGCTTTGCGGGCGACTATATCACCTACAACCAAAAGAGCGAGGCTGGCGCCCTGCGTATTGCCGACTTCTGTCAGAAAATCGACACAAAGCCGCGCGTGCTTGCCGCACTTCTTGAGGGACTTGCCAATGCTGATTTTTCCTTTACAGAGGACGAAATCGCCACCCGTGTAGAGCTGATTGCCGAAGCAGGCAACTACCACAACAGTCCCTATATTTTGTCAAAAGCGGAAATTTATCAGATATATCGTGCACATTTTTTGAAAAAATAACGCCAAATCAGGAAAACAGCCACTGCAATTGCAGTGGCTGTTTTTTTAGTTCTATACTTCAAAGCAAGATGCAAATCAAGCCGTTTGAGCCCTCGTTGATGATGCGCTCCAGCGTTTCCGACAGCTTGGCACGTGCCTCTGCGGGCATATGCGAAAGCTTACCGCGCAGGCTTTCTCCCACCAGCTCATACAGGCTCTTGCCAAGCATATTGGAGTGCCACAGCCCTGTGGGATTGCTCGAAAGCTCGCTCATAATGCTGCGTAAAAGCTCCTCGGATTGCGCCTCGGTTCCCACGATAGGATTGATTTCTGCAGCAATATCAGCGCGAATCATATGAATAGACCTGGCGGCAGCACGCAGGCAGACACCAAAGCCGCCCGACTGCTTGATAACGGTTGGCTCCTCAAGACGCATATCCTCAAGGGCAGGCATCACAATGCCATACCCCTCCTGCTCCGCCGTTTCCAGTGCCTCAGCCACGCGCTCATAGCGATTCCGCAGTGCTGCAAGCTCACCAAGCAGGGAAAGCACCGCGCCATCGTCAGCAAGCTCACGGCCTGCCAGCTCGCTTGCCACACTGTAGTAAGCATCTGAACTCAGCATCAAGGAAATTTCGGCACGGCCCGTGCCCATATCCAAACTGTCAATCCCGATGCCGTTGATGCCCGCTTCCCCGATAAGCGACTCAAAGCCGTGTGCAACATCACCCATACGGCAAAGCCCCCCCGCGACACGGCAAACTGCCTCTACCAGCGAGCGCCGCAGGGTATGCCCCTCGGGAAGTGCCTTTGTAAAGGTTGGCAGATTGATGCCGAGCGAGGTGACGGGAAACTCCGACAAAACCATAGAAAGCACACCTGCAATATCCGCGCCGCTTAACGTGCGGCAATTGACAAGTGCCACGGGTACGCCGTATTTTTGCTCAAGCGATGCGGCAAGCGTACGCGATTCCTCTCTGCCCGTATCGGCAGAATTGAGAAGCACGGCAAAGGGCTTGCCAAGCGCCTTCAGCTCGGCAATCAGCCGCTCCTCCGCCTCCTCGTAATCAGCACGGGGAATGTCACCCACCGTGCCGTCAGAGGTCACCAGCATACCAATAGTCGCGTGCTCGGTGACGACCTTTCTCGTGCCAAGCTCCGCAGCCTCACCAAACGGCATCGGCTCCTCCTGCCAGGGGGTGCGTACCATACGGGCGCTGCCATTTTCCTCACTCCCCAATGCCGAGGGTATCATATACCCCACGCAATCCACCAGCTTGACGCGAAGCGTAACCCCCTCTCCCACCTGTACCGCCACGCCCTCGTCGGGCACGAATTTCGGTTCAGTCGTCATCACCGTCAGCCCTGCCGCGCTCTGCGGCATTTCATCTCTTGCGCGCTCGCGGCTGTGCTCGTCGGTCATATTCGGCAGCACCAGCTCCTGCATAAAGCGCGTGATAAAGGTGGATTTTCCACTCCGCACGGGGCCGACTACGCCGATGTAAATATCGCCGCCCGTGCGCTCTGCGATATCACGATAAATGGTTTGCTCTGCCATGGTAAAGCCCTCCGCTTTTCTCCAATATCGCTACATCGTATGCGGCAGAAAAAAAGAATATTCCACCCGCCAAGGAACGGGTGGAATATAAGCTCTCTTAACGTCTGATACGCACCAGTGTGGCAACGCCCGCGGCGAGAGCGGCAAGCAGCGCATCCATATCCGCCTCGGTATTATCGGGCGAAAGACTGATACGCAGGGTGCAATCGGCACGGGTGACGGGTAGCCCAAAGGCAAGCAATACCGCGCTTGGCCCTGCCTTATGTGCCGAGCAGGCAGAGCCGGCAGAAACCGAAATCCCCTGCCCTGAAAGATAATGCAGCATCGTTTCACTTTTAATATCGGGCAGCGTAATGCTGACGATATGGGGGGCCGCCACGGCAGGGCGGTTCACGGTAATTTCTGTATCCTTAAGCCCTGCAATTAACCTGTCAGACAGCGCGCGCATACGCATCTGCGCCTCGCGTGCGGTCGCCATACCGCTTTTGGCAGCAGCGGCAAAGCCCGCAATACCAATCATATTTTCAGTGCCGGAGCGTAAGCCGTATTCCTGACCGCCACCAAGCAGAAAGGGCACGATGCGGCGCTCCTTCTTCATGCGCTCCGAAATGAAAAGCGCACCGACGCCCTTCGGGCCGCCGATTTTATGCGCGCTGACCGTTACAAGGTCTGCACCAAGGGCACGCGGCGTAAAGGGAAGCTTTAAAAAGCCCTGCACGGCATCGGTATGGCAGACCACCTGCGGATTTGCCGCCCTTGCCAGCGCAAAGACGTCACGCACGGGATAGATAGCTCCCGTTTCATTATTCACCAGCATCATACTGACCATAAACAGGTCCGGCGTACAATGTGCGCGCACTACGTCCATATCAAGCGCACCGCCCCCGGTAGGAACGCGCACCACAGAAAAGCCCTCCTCCTCAAGCGCCGAGAGGGCGCGGTCAACAGACGGATGCTCACTGTCAGTGGTCAGTATGGTTTTTGCCGTACGCCTTGCCTTTGCGTGTGCGGTGCCGAAAAGTGCAAGTGCCGTCGCCTCTGTGCCGCATGAGGTAAAGACAATCTGCCCCTCCTTCAGAAATCGCTCACCGAGCGCCTCGCCAATCGCGGCGCGGCTCTCCTTTAAAAGCCTTGCAGCAGAAGCGCCGTGCGCGTGAAGCGACGAGGGGTTGCCAAAGCAATCCATCGCCTGCAGCATCGCTGCCCGTGCCGCGGGGCAAAGAGGGGTTGTAGCACTGTTATCCAGATAAATATCCCGCATCTTATTTAAAGGTAAACGCTGCAATAATCCCGTTGACCTCCTCGATATAGGTATCGTAAAGGTCGACCGTTGCAGTATAGGTCAGGGTATAAATGCGGTAGCCGTTCAGCGCAATAACCTGCATCTGCTTATAGGCAGCTCCGCCAAGCGTATAAGTGTAGGTATATATCGCAGCATCCTTGCCGCCAAGAGTAGCAGCTTTGCCCTCCTCCACCATCGCAAGCGCATCAAGCGTCTGCTCAAGCTGGGGCTTGGCAACGGTAGAAAAATAGGTTGCCGCATCCATGGTAATGTCAGGATAGTAAACCGTCACAATGACGTTGGGGGAAAACGCCTTATCAGCCGCGCCTGCGTGTGCGCCCGAAAGCCCCATGGTATTGGTGGGAATCCATACGTCGGGCACGTAGAGGTGGTAATCGGCGTTTTCAATCGCCGCATCCTTCATGCCATCCGGGGCCTTATCCCTATTTGCACAAGCAGCCAAGCCAAGGACGGTGCAAAGCAGCAGTACTGCAAAAATTTTTTTCATCGCTTATTCTCCTTTTTGTTTCAGCATTTCGGCAGCAGCATACAAAATACCAATTCTGCCGCTTTCATAGGTCAGACCGCCCTGCAAAAAGGCGGTATAGGGGGGGCGAAGCGGGCCATCGGCAGACAGCTCAATAGACGCGCCCTGCACGAAGGCACCTGCCGCCATAATGAACTCGTCCTGATAGCCCGGCATTGCCCACGGCTCCGGAGTGACGTAGGCATCCACAGGCGAGCCTGCCTGAATACCGCGGCAAAGCGCACAAAGCGCCTCGGGCGAGCCTGTTTTCACGGTCTGAATGATATCGGCACGCGGCTCCTGCCAGCGCGGCTCCACCTCATAGCCGATAGCCTCAAATATGTATGCGGCAAAATGGGCAGTCTTTAACGCTTCCATCACGGTGTGCGGTGCGTAGAAAAGGCCGCGATACATATTCTTGTTTTGTCCAAGCGTTGCACCCACCTCAAGACCGATGCCGGGACAGGTCAAGCGATAGGCCGCAAGCTCCACAGCACGTGCCGTGCCCGCAAGATAACCGCCCGACTCTGCCATACCGCCGCCGGGATTCTTAATCAGAGAGCCAACGGCAAGGTCGACACCCACGGCGGTCGGCTCTGCAACCTCGGTAAACTCTCCGTAACAGTTATCCACCATAACGAACACATCGGGACGCACCGCCTTAATGGCGGCGGTTGCTTCGCCGATTTCCGCAACCGTAAGGGTACGGCGGTTCAGGTAACCCTTCGAGCGCTGAATAAAGCAGACCTTTACGCGCCCGCCCTCAGGACCGTTCAGAAATGCCAGAATGGCAGGAATATCAAGGCTCCTGCCCTCCTTCATCTCAATCTGGCGGTAGGTGACGCCGAAATCGGCAAGCGAGCCGTTCCCTGCCTCACCCGCAATCCCGATGACCTCGCCAAGCGTATCATAGGGCTTTCCCGATACGGAAAGGAGAATGTCTTGCGGACGGAGCAGACCGAAAAGACCGATGGCAAGGGCCTGCGTACCGTTCGCGATGCTATGGCGCACGAAGGCGGCCTCCGCCCCCATCACGTCTGCAAAAATGCGGTCAAGGGTATCTCTTCCGCGGTCATCATAGCCGTAACCGCTGGTGCTGTTGAAGCAGGCAGCATCTACGTGATGCTCTGCAAAGGCACGCATAATGCGCGCAGTATTTGCGTGCGAAACCTCAAGCAATGCCGCAAAGCGGGGGGCAAGCGCCGCCTCCGCCTCTCGGACAAGCGTTAAAAGCCTTTCCGGAATCATCATGTCTTGCCTCCCAGGAATTTGACGGTCAACGCACGCGCCGCCTCCATATCCTTCATATCAATCATTTCAACACCCGAATGAATATAGCGACAAGGAATGGAAATTGCACCCGCCCTGCAGCCAAGACCTGCCATCTGCACAGCAGAGGTATCGGTGCCGCCGAAGGTCAGTATTTCGCTCTGTACGGCAATTCCCTCTGCTGCAGCAGCTGCCAGAAGCTCTGACACAAGCTGCACATCACAGATAACAGAATTATCCTTGATTTTCACCGCCGCACCTGCGCCCAACGCCACCGACATCGGTGCAGCACCGAGAGCGTCACCTGTTGCGGTAACGTCAAAAATCAACGCAAGGTCAGGTGCAATGCCGAATGCCGCAGGCTTTGCACCGCGACACCCGACCTCCTCCTGCACCGAAAACACATAATAAACGTCATCGACAGGTGCAACAAGCGACTCGGCAATTGCAATCAGCAACGCACATCCCACACGGTTATCAAGCGGTCTGCCCGTCACGCGGCTTCCAAGAAGGCGCGTCAGATGTGAGCGCAGGGCACAGGTGTCACCGATTTTCACGTGGCGCATGACCTCCTTGCGGTCACGGGCGCCGATGTCAACATAGCATTTCTCGGCTTTGGGCGCCTCCTCACGCTTGCGGTCGCCCTCGCATACCAGTACGCCGCGCGTACCGTTTTCAAACACGACCTCGCAGCCCACGGCAGCAGTATAATCAATGCCGCCGATGGGAGCAACGCGAACAAATCCCTTCTCCTCAATATAGTTGACGATAAAGCCAATCTCATCCATATGCGCCGACAGCAGGACACGGCGTGGACTTTCACCGCTACCGTGCTTGCAGCAGATGAGGTTGCCAAGCGCATCGATCCGCACCTCATCGCAAAGCGGCCGCATCAATGCGGCGATACTTTCCCTGATGCCACTCTCAAAGCCTGAGACGGCGGGGCTTGCCGAAGCAAGCCTTTTTAAAAGCTGATACATAATCAGATACCTTCCTTTGCAAATTCGGGAAGCAACGCAAGAAGCAGCGCGAGCATTGCCTCTATATCGCTTTCACACACCACCGAAACAGGGGCGTGAAGATAGCGCGTGGGAGCAGAGAGGGCAAGACAGCGCACACCAACGCCACTCCTTTGGATACCGCCTGCATCATTGCCGCCCGATACAAAACGCTTCACCTGTACGGGAATATCTTTCTTTTCTGCGACAGAAAGCGCAAGCCTGACAAGGTCACGGTCATAAATCGTGGCGCGGTCGGCAATCGAAAGCACGCCGCCCTTGCCCATATCCGCCACGCGGCGTGCCGGCGGCACATGAGGCAGATCGGCCATTGCAGTGGCCTCCAGCACGACGGCAAAATGCGGCGCAATACGGTTTGCGGCATTTGTTGCCCCCGAAATGCCGATTTCCTCACGCACGGTAAAGGTGCAGTAAAGGTCAACAGCAAGCGGTGCCTGTGCGGCAACACGGTGCAGCAGTGCAATCAGAATGGCGCAGCCCACACGGTCATCAATGGCCTTTCCGGACAAATACGCGCCGTTCCTGCCAAGCGGCAGAAAGTCGGTATCAAAGACGCCGTAATCGCCGCGTGCAATATATTTTTTGGCTTCCTCGGCATTATCCACGCCGATATCAATATACATCTCGTCAAAAAGCGGAATTCTTTCGCGCTCCTCTGCACTCTGAAAATGAATACCCTTGGCACAAATCACACCATAAACAAGGCCCGATTTGCCAAGCAGCCTCACGGCACGGCCAACCATGACGGAAGCATCAATGCCCCCGACGGTGCCGAAGCGCAGAAACCCGTTTTCCTCTATATCGGTAATCATCACGCCAACCTCATCCATGTGCGCCGAGAGCATCACACGGGGGGCGTTCTTTTTTCCCGCTACATGAGCAGTCAGGTTGCCGACACGGTCTGTCTGCAGGTCGATTGGCAGGCCCTTCAGCTCCTCACGAATCATGCTTGCGACCTCCCCCTCACAGCCTGATGGGCCGAAGGCAACGGAAAGACGCTTTAAAAGTGCTGTGAGTTCCTTCATCGCAAAAGCACCTCCCCAACGGTCATATCCGAGGCAAAGGCCGCAACCAAGCGGCAAAGCGCCTCTGCATCACGCAGGTCAAGCACCTCGTTATAGGTGTGCATGGCAGTCAGGGGAAGTCCCACATCGGCCGTAGGCACACCCGCACCCACAAGGCAAAGCTCCTCGGTATTGGTGCCCGTGCGCTTTGGCTCAACCGAAATCTGCCACGGTATTCCCTTCTTATCACAAATCGCCTCAAGGGCAGCTGTCAATTTTCTGTCAACAATCGGAGAGCGCGCAAGGCTTGGCCCCTTACCCATCTCCACACATTCGCGTTTTTCAACACCACTCATAAAACCGAGATTCACGTCAATAACCATTGCATAATCAGGCTTTATCGCGAGGGCCGCAGGTGCAACACCGCCGTATTTGCCCGTTTCCTCGCGTACGGAAAGCAGAAGATAGATATCTCCTGCAAGCTTCTCACGAGGCAAATCAAGCAGTGCCTTTGCAGCGATTGCTGCGCAGGCCTTGTTATCAAAGCCCTTGCCTGCAATACGTCCGCCTGCCAGTGTGCGATATTCAGGTGCAAAGCCCACAGGGGTACCGATGCGGACAATTTTTTTAAGCTCCTCCTCGGTATAGCCCGTGTCAACAAGCAGCTTGTCCGCACCCTGCAGCTTTTTTTCGCCGCTTGCAAGGTGAGGTGGGGTAGAGCCGATCACACCGTCAATCACCTCATCGCCGTAAACACGCACGCGTGCAGAAGCAAGGGTGCGTGCATCAAGACCGCCGACGCCTGTAACCGAGAGAAAGCCACCCTCCTTAATATCGGTAACCAGCATACCAATCTCGTCAAAATGCGTGTCAACGAGAATACGGGACGCATTGTCACGGCCACAGCGACGAATGAACACACAGTTGCCAAGGGCATCGCGATACTGCTCGTCAAAGCCCTGCATCAGCGTATCGAGCGCTGCCGCATCATAACCCTCGCTGCCCGTTACACTCATCAGTCCTGCCATGGCAATGATAAATTCCTTCAGTTCCAATGTTTTATTTCCTTTCTGCGGCAAGCGCCTCAACCAATCGGCAGAAGCAGGCTCCCCGCTCTTCAAAATCCCTAAATTCTCCAAAGGCCGTACAGCCGGGCGAAAGCAACACGGTATCCCCCTCCCCTGCCAGCGCCACAGCTGCGGCAAAGGCATCGGCAAAGCGCATATGCACCGAATGGGGCAGCGCGCCAAGCCCTGCAGCAATCTCCTCTGCCATTTCGCCATAAAGGCAGACTGCCCGCGCGTGTTTACAAAGCGCAGCGCAAAGGGGAGCAAGCGATATGCCCTTTCCGCGACCGCCCGCAATCACAACAGGGCTGCCGCCAAGGGCGGAAAGTGCAGCGGCAGTGCGCGTGGGAGAGGTATCTATCGAGCTGTTATAATACCGCACACCGCGCACGGTTGCAACATACTGCAGCCGATGCGGCACGCCATGAAAATCGCGGAGCGCAAGGCTTGGTGCCGTGGATGTCAGCCAGGGGGACACTGCAGCAAGTGCAGCAAGCAGATTTTCTCTGTTATGCCTGCCTGCAAGGTGAAAATCCTGCAAGCAGGTATAGCGTGTATCTGCCCCATTCTCACGAAGCACCGCGTCCGCACCCTGTGCGAAAATTTCACCCGTATGCAGGGCGCCCGTGGGAGTGCCCCCAAACAAAACAACTCTACCCCCACGCGCCGCGTGGGCAAGCCCGATCGCGCGCGTAGTGTCACAGACGGCATTGGTTACCAGACGGGTGCGTGCGTCAAAGATGTTGCATTTGGCAGCAATATATTCTGCCATATCGGTATGCCAGTTCAGATGGTTGGGGGTGATGTTCGTTAAAATTGCCCCATCTGCCGCACGCGGTGCTCCCATCAGCTGAAAGCTTGACAGTTCCATCACTGCGACATCGCTTTCCCTCATTTCTCCTATCCTACCGAGCAACGGTACGCCGTTGTTACCGCCAAGCCATACACGCACGCCCGAAGCACGGAGCAGCACCTCGCAAAGTGCCGCCGTAGTACTTTTACCGTCACTACCCGTCACGCCAATAACGGGACAGGGCAGCAGCGACAGCGTTATCGCGCTTTCCTCCGTGACAAGCCCCCCTGCCCTTTGATGTGCCGTAAGCACGGGCAAATCGGGACGCAACCCCGGGGAGCGCACCAGAACGTCGACCTCTATCCTTTTGGGAAAGGGAGAAACCGTCAGGGATACGCCAAGCTCCTCTAAATATGCACGCGTCCCCTCATCCGGCGCCTGCTCCGTAAAAACCTGCGGTCTGCACCCTGCTGCAAGCAACCGCGCAAGCACGGCACGGTTGGCACGACCAATGCCAAGGAGCGCTACACGGGCATTTGTGGGATGGCGTATAAAATTCTCTAAAGTCATGCGGATAACCTCATAAAAATATTAAAAAAGGAATATCCATAGTATATTATACATTTCTGCCCCCTCTTGTGCAAGCCTGTTTCCGAAATTTCAGCGAATATTTCAAAAAAGTTTCGGTGATACTTTACAAAATCCACAACATATGGTAAAATAAGTGGGATTATGACACTACACCTTGCGAGGGAGTTAACAGGAAAGAGGACGAAGCATGGCAACAAAGAACGCGCAAAAACAATACGGCAACGACAGCATTACCGCCCTGAAGGGTGCTGACCGCGTCCGCAAGCGCCCCGCCGTTATTTTCGGCTCGGACGGCCTTGAGGGCTGTGAGCATTCTTTTTTTGAAATCCTTTCAAACGCCGTGGACGAGGCGCGTGAGGGACACGGAGATATCATCACCGTTACTGCCTACAACGACCTCTCGATTGAGGTGGACGACCGCGGCCGCGGCGTGCCGCTCGGCTACAACGAAAAAGAGGGTCGCTGGAACTGGGATCTCATTTACTGTGAGCTTTACGCAGGTGGCAAATACGACAACAACGCAGGAGATGCGGCTTACGAATATTCCCTGGGCCTCAATGGCCTCGGTGCCTGTGCCACGCAGTACTCCTCCGAATATATGACCGTTTCCTCTTATGACGGCAGTGAGCTGCACA
Source organism: Eubacteriales bacterium (assembly GCA_045656925.1). Lineage (GTDB taxonomy): Bacteria > Bacillota > Clostridia > Oscillospirales > CAG-272 > Firm-07. The sequence continues at coordinate 11,532 of JAZOSC010000107.1, forward strand.
CCATTTCCTTCAAAAAGGGCGAGCCTGCAAGTGAGCTTGAAACAAGACCGCTTGAAAAGCGTGAACGCCGCACGGGTACCGTGATTCGCTGGCGCCCCGACCTTGAGGTCTTTACCGACATTAAAATTCCACACGATTTCTTTATTGATACGATGCACCGCCAAGCCGTAGTCAATCCCGGCATCACCTTTAAACTCCGCATGCAGGGTGACGACGGCAGCTATAGCGAGCAGAGCTTCCTCTACCCCAACGGCATCTCCGACTACATTCTGGAGCGCGCAAATGGCACCGCCAAGACCGAGCCGGTGCTCTGGCACCTGGAAACGATGGGGCGCGACCGTGACGACAGAGAGGATTACAAGCTCAAGGCGGATGTCTGCTTCTGCATTTCCCCCACTGTGACCGCCACCGAATATTACCACAACTCCAGTTTTCTTGAGCATGGCGGCTCCCCCGACAAGGCGGTACGCTCGGCCTTCCTCTTTGCCGTGGATAACTACATCAAGCAGATGGGCAAATACACGAAAAACGAAAGCAAGATTCTGTTTCAGGACATTGCGGACTGCCTGCTTTTGGTAATCAATAGCTTTTCTACTCTGACCTCCTACGAAAACCAGACCAAAAAGGCAATCACCAACACCTTTATTGCAGATGCACTGAACAAATTCCTGCGCGAAAACCTCAGCATTTATTTTACCGAGCATCCTGCTGAGGCGGAGCTTTTCGCCAATCAGGTGCTTTTAAACAAGCGCAGCAGAGAAAACGCGGACAAGGCACGCATTGAAATCAGAAAAAAGCTGACAGGCAATATAGACATCGCCAACCGCGTGGAAAAATTTGTAAGTTGCCGATCCAAAGACCCCACCGTGCGCGAGCTATATATCGTAGAGGGAGATTCCGCGCTTTCCTCGTGTAAGCAAGGACGCTCCGCGGAGTTCCAGGCAATCATACCCGTGCGTGGTAAAACGCTCAACTGCGTCAAAGCAACCTATGACCGCATTTTTAAAAACGAAATCATCATTGACCTCTTGCGCGTCATCGGCTGCGGCGTTGAAATTGAGGGCAAGGTCAAGGGCGATATGGGCAAGTTTGATATCAACCAGCTCAAGTGGTCCAAGATTATCATCTGTACTGATGCGGATGAGGACGGCTTCCAGATTCGCACCCTGCTCCTGACACTCTTTTATCGCCTGCTGCCCACGCTGCTGAAGGAAAAGAAGGTGTTTATTGCAGAATCCCCACTGTTTGAGATTACCACCAAGGACGAGATTTTGTTCGCCTACGATGAATTTGAAAAAGCTGAGATTATCAAAAGGCTGGAGGGCGAGGGCAAGCGCTACACGCTGCAGCGCTCCAAGGGCCTTGGCGAAAACGAGCCGGATATGATGTGGCAAACCACGATGAATCCTGCAACCAGACGCCTGATTTCGGTAGAGCCTGCTGACGTGGAGCGTACCGAATATATGTTTGACGTGCTGATGGGTGATAACCTTGCAGAACGCAAGGTGTTTATTGCCGAAAACGGCAGCAGATATATCAAGGACGCCGACATTTAATAAAAAGCACCCTAAACGGGGTGCTTTTTATTGCTATAAAGGGAAAATGCAGCTTGACAAAATAACAAGCAAAGCTGTAAAATCGACATGATAGCCCCCGATAAAAGCAGGTCGCCTGATAAGGCAAGAAAGGAAATTCCTATCACCGCGACAGCAACAATGCCGATGCCATAAAAAAAAAGCACAAGCAATGAAAGGGGCCAAAGCAGCCCGTCGGGATTGAAGCCTTTACAAGCAATATCCCGCCAAATGGGTTGCGTTTTTCTGACCTTTTGCGACAACAACGGAATAAACAGCAGAAAAACAAAGGCTATCACTGCCATGATGTAGGCAGTATCCCGCACGCCGCGCCGCACAAGCAGAACAGCCCCCAAAACGGGTGCCACGACGGTTGAAATAACAGATACAAGCCTATACTCGGCAAGCTTTGCGACCATTTGCGGCAAATTCTTGCCCACCGTATCCGTAAATGCGGCACTCTCGATTTGAAAGCGCCCTGCTCCTATCAAAAGCCTTGCAAGAAGCATTCCCACAGCTCTGCGCGCAAGCCCTGTCAAAAGATTGCCGCCAAGAAAAAGCAACCACCATTGAATAAGGTTGACATGCGTATAAGCTACCCAACAGCTTCCCAGCACTAAACCAACAAATTCTGCCAAAAGCAGCCACGCAAGTATCCTGTATGAAAGCGACAGTTCCTGCTGTATCATCACCATTTGCAGCGGCAACATACCACCGCTAAAACGCATCAGCGCCAAGGAAAGCAAGGAAATGGGCGAGCTGCATCTACCCTGCTTTGCGGTTATTCTTTCCATAGCCCACTCCCCATGTTACTCCAAACGCAGTGCTGTAACGTCTGCGCTCTCCCCTGTTATCTTTCCTGCTACGCATAAAAATTATAGCACTTTTTTAAAAAAGCTCTTGCAATTTCTCCCCCACTATGCTATAATAACAAATGTTTTGAGTATACACCTCAAAGCACCCATTCCAACGCATATATTTCGGGAAAACACTTCATCAAGGACGTTTGCGAGCGCTGCATTCCTCGGCTGCGCCGAGCACTGCGCAGGATCGAAAAAGTGTGACTCGAAAACAAACCGACTTCGTCACAGTTTACTTCCCGAAACCCTTGCA
>JAZOSC010000108.1:0-8935 GCA_045656925.1 Eubacteriales bacterium
AAAGACCGCCCTTGTGGCGGTTTGTGCCGGAATGCGGTTTCATCTCGCGCATGGCGCGAGATAGGAAGAACGCCTTGGCGGCTGCACGCCGCCACTTGCCGCAGGCAAGTCCACCGTTCTTCCCTGCTGCTATCAACCTCCACCGGATTCTTTATGAAATTTGGCAGCAGCCCCCTCTCCCTTGCCATCAATAGGAAAAGACCGCCATAAGGGCGGTCTTTTCCTATTGGTGCCGGGAGCGGGGGTCGAACCCGCACGGTATCGCTACCACTGGATTTTGAGTCCAGCACGTCTGCCAATTCCATCATTCCGGCGAACGCATATTATTATAGCATACTCCCCTGCAAAAATCAAGTGCTATTAAAAATATTTTTTGGCGCAGGGCTTTCCCCTCTCATATACTGAAAGGGAATGAAAGGAGGCGACCATTATGGAAAAGAATACAAGAATTTCTTCACCCGTTGGTACGGGGTACCTTGTGGTACAGGTTACAACAGCAAACAGCGCCATTCCGCTGTCAGGTGCAATGGTAACGGTTTCAAGCGCCGCAAACAGTCAGGACGTTTTATATGAGTTGACGACAGCAAGCGACGGCAAAACGCCACGTATAGCACTCCCTGCCCCGCCACGCGGTGGCTCACAGCGCCCAAGCGATGCACCCGCATTTGCGCCCTATCATATCACAGTATCCCTTGCAGGCTACGGACGCGCCGAGTATAATGAGGTGCCCATCTACGACGGTGTCATTGCCATTCAGCAGGCAAACCTGATACCCGTACCCGATAACCGCTATCCCGATGGCTTTACCAGAGAACGCCCCGACGTGTTTGAAACCACGCCACCATCACTGTAAAGGGAGGAAGCTTTATGGCAACAACACCCTTTATTCCCGAGGAAATTACGGTGCATCTCGGCAGGCCCAACGACAATGCGCCGAACGTTACCCTGCCCTTCCTTGATTACGTAGCAAACGTGGCGTCGAGTGAAATTTATCCCACGTGGCCCGAAAACGCCATCCGTGCCAATCTGTACGCGCAGATATCCTTTGCCCTGAACCGCGTGTATACCGAATACTATCGCTCACGCGGGTATGATTTTGATATTACAAACTCTACAACGGCAGACCAATCCTTTGTGCAGGGGCGCGATATTTTTGAAAATATCCGTATCCTTGCCAGCGAGCTGTTTAACGATTATATCCGTCGCGAGGGCAACATTGAGCCGTTACTTGCCGCTTACTGTGACGGACGGCGCGTCACCTGCGAGGGACTTTCACAATGGGGCACAGTAGAGCTTGCCGAGCAGGGATTAACCCCCTTTGAAATTCTTACCTATTATTACGGGGACAATATCGAGCTGGTGCAAAATGCGCCAACAGCCGGCACTGCGGATACGGCCCCTCTGGTACCCCTCACCGTAGGCGCGGTCAACGACAACGTGCGCGTGGTACAGCTCCGCTTGAATCGCATTGGCAAAAACTATCCCTCTATTCCCAAAATTGAAGCGGTGGACGGCATCTTCGGCACCGATACCGAGGCGGCGGTCAGGCGCTTTCAGGAAATATTCAATCTGACGGTGGACGGCGTGGTCGGCAAATCCACCTGGTATTATATCCGCCGTATCTACAACGCCGTCAAGCGTCTGAATGAGCTTGACTCCGAGGGGGTAACATTAGAGGAGATTACGCAGCAATATCCGGGTGTGCTTCGCCAGGGCGACAGCGGCATCGGCGTTGCAAATCTGCAATATTTTTTAAGCTATCTTTCAAGCTTTTACGAAACCATTCCGTCCCTTGCCGTAGACGGCATCTTCGGCGATACGACGCGTGCAGCGGTAATTGATGCACAAAACACCTTTGGTCTGGTGGCCGACGGTATCGTAGGCGAGATTACGTGGGACGCCATATACGACGCCTATCGCGGCATTGTTGATACCATTCCCCGTGAATTTGTCGAGGGAAGCGCCCTGCCCTTTGGCGGTGTGGTGCTACGCATCGGTGCGGAAAGCGAGGACGTGCGGATACTACAGCAATACCTGAACTATATTGCGACAAGCTTCCCCACCGTTCCGACCGTCAGCGTAACGGGCTACTTCGGCCCACGCACAAGAGAGGCTGTTATTGCCTTTCAGGAGCTGTCAGATATCCCGACAAGCGGCACAGTGGGTGCCGTCACATGGGAGGCTATCACCGACGTTTACGAGGATTTATATAACGGCGCGCAGCTTGGTGAGGGACAGTTCCCCGGCTTTACAATAGGAGGATAAGATGGCAAGGATTAATGAGCGTGAAGCGATTCTCAATTTACAGCGTTACCTGCGACAGCTTTCCTTTGTAAACGAGCAGATACCTACACCGCCGCAGGACGGCATTTACGGCACGCGTACAACGGAGGCGGTGAGGGCATTCCAGGAAAGCGTGGGGCTTCCCCCGACAGGAGAGGTGGATCTTGTGACATGGGAGCGTTTGTTTGCCGATTACGAAAAATCGCTGGTGCGTGAGAGCGCGCCCGTCCCCTTGGCACAGTTCCCCCGTCTTTCCGAAGGCTACGCGCTACGCGCAGGAGATGAAAGCTTTCTCGTCCGCCTGATACAATACGCACTCTCCGAGCTTGAAACGATTTACACCGACCTTGACACAGTACGCGAAACAGGTGTATACGACGAAGCGACAGCCGAGGGCGTCAAGAGCTTTCAAAGACGCGCGGGACTACCCGTTACGGGCGAGGTAGACCGCGAAACCTGGGACGCCCTTGCCACCGTTTATAACCGCGAGTTCGGCGGCTATCGCGCAGAATAAGAAAGACCCCCGCTGTGCGGGGGGGTTTCTATTGCCTGCAATCAGGCACGCGTCCAATTATAATTAAGGTAAGTATTCTTCAGGTACATTGCTGCATCAGCCGCGCTCTCCACCGTCAGCTTAAGGTTATCAGCACTGTCAGCCACGTTAACAAGAGTCCACGTGCATACAGCAGCAGACTGACTGCCCGTCGTCTGCTGAACCTCAAGGGTGACGCTGTTCAGCGCGGTGCAGCCCTTAAACACACCGCTCTCCAGCGTCTTTAGCGACTTGGGAAGCACGATGCTCTGCAGGGCGCTGCAATTCTCAAAGGCAGAGGCAGCAAGCGTTTTCAGCTGACTGTTGGTGCCGAAGCTCACGGTAGTCAGGCTGCGGCAGCCGTAAAAGGCTCGCGCACCGACGGTCGCCAATTTGGACTTGTTATTTACGGTTTCAACGGTGATTTCTTCAAGCTTGCTGCAAGCCTCAAACGCACGTGCGCCGACAGTCGTTACACTGGCCGGAATCGTAAATTCCACAAGCGAGGTGCAGCCGTAGAACGCACCATCACCAAATGAATCCAATGCGTCACCTACAGCAGCAGCGAAAACGGTAAGCTTCGTGCAGCCCGAGAATGCCCAATTGCCAACACTCACCAGCGTAGAGGGCAGGTAGACCGTGGAAAGGCTCGTGCAGTCCGCAAACGCCTCGTCCTCAACGGTAACGATTTGGCTCAGACCAAAGGAAATAATCTTCAGTGCGGTACAGCCATGGAAGGCACCCTTGCCGATTCTGATTATGTTTTCAGTAATCTGAATGCTTTTAATATTTGAGCCCTCAAAGGCATCATCCTCAATCGCAATAACAGTTTTACCGTTATTGGTACGGGGAATCTTGATATCAAGGTCAGTCGCCGTGCCAATACCCGAAACGCCGCAGGTAGACTCATCATACACAATATATTCCAAGCCAACGGTAGCCGCAGGCTCCTTGCAAATCTTACATTGGCCATTCTCGTACACGTGTTCGCCTGCAGGTGCGAGAGTTTCATATGCAGTCTGGTCACATACGGTGCAGGTGTGACTGCGCTCACCCTCGGTATTACAGTTGGGCTGCTGCTCAACCGTCCACTCACCAAAGGTATGCTTGCCCGTTGCGTTGATGGATTTATTTTCGGGCTTCTCGCACTTGGAGCAAATGCGCGTCTGCTTACCTGCCTTACCGCAGGTAGGCTCGGTTACAACACTCCACTCGCCGTAAGTATGCGCGCATTTTTCCTCCTCACACGAGGTGAACAGCACCATCGGCAGAAGCAGAAGCAAAAGTGCTATCACTACATAAATCGTCTTTTTCATATTTTCCTCCTTGGAACAAAAGGGTGCACATGGAGGGCCCGCAAGCACAGATTTGCCCACGTGCACAGGTGTGCAGTATATTTATATGGATATTGTACCACAAAGGGCGGATTTTGTAAAGGGTTTTTTTGCTTTAATTTATAATAATCTTACGGGAGAATAAATATACCACCGCAAGGCAAGGCGGTGAATTTTTGAAAAAACCAGAAAAAACGAGAAAAACACAGCATAAATTAAGATAAACGGCGAAAATCGGTTGCCGTTATTTCTATTTGACCTTCTTTGTCTTTGACTTTGTTTGACTTTCGTTTTATACTGTTGGCGAAGGTCAAAGATGGTCAAAGGGGGAATTTTCCATGTTATCCGATCAGATTGCAAGAATGATAGAGAAAATGCTTGATGAGCAGGACGGCTCACTGGAGCTGCAACGAAATGAGCTGGCACAGAGCCTTGGCTGTGTGCCAAGCCAGATCAGCTATGTCATCACATCACGCTTTACGCCCGAGCGCGGCTACCTGATTGAATCGCGACGCGGCGGTGGCGGGCACATCCGCATCGTACGTAAAAAAATGCACCGCGATGAGTACCTAATGCATTTTTTTTACGCCATTGGCAAGACACTTGAGGAGCGCGAGGCACGCGCCTACCTTGTCAATCTCCTTGACAATGGTGTGATTGCCGAGCGTGAAGCGCTCATCATCACACACGCCGTATCAGACGCCGCCCTTGGCAGCATCGCGCCCGAAGGGCGCACCATCGTCCGTGCCGATATTTTCAAGCGTATATTACTTTCTCTGATGCAATAAAGGAGTATCCATATGAAATGCGAAAGATGCCAGAATGAAGCAAGCTTTTTTTACAATGAAACGGTAAACGGCAAGACGCGCTCTCTTGCCCTTTGCACCGATTGCGCCGCCAAGGCAGGCTTTTTTACAGGAAGCACTGCCAAGTCGCTGGAAAAGGACCTTTACAGCGTGCTGTTTCAGGGAAAGCAATCCCCTGCCGACAAGGCCTGCCCTGCTTGCGGCACGACATGGTCTGCCATTGCGAAGCACGGCACCGTGGGCTGTCCCGATTGCTACAACACCTTCCGAGCAGAGCTTTCAGCCAGCATCAGGCGCATGCACGGCAACACCAGACACGTAGGGCGCGCCCCTGCAAAGCAGAGAGCAGCACAGGAAAAGCAATCCCGTATAGCCACTCTGCGCGCTGCGCTGCAAGCGGCAATCGCAGCGGAAAATTTTGAAGAAGCCGCCAAGCTCCGTGACGAGATCCGTGCCACGGAGGGCGCATAAGGAGGCAAACTATGGCTTGGTATCAGATAAAAGGCAACAACGGAGATACTGTTATTTCCTCACGCATCCGCTTTGCACGCAATCTGCAGGGCTTCCCCTTTGCAGATGCCCTGACAAAGGAGGCGGCAGCTGACATTATTTCCCGCATTGAGGGTGCAATTGACGGGCTTGATTTTGTGAAGACCGATATGAACGCCCTTACACCCACAGCTGCAAGAGCACTTGCGGAGCAACACTTCATCAGTCCCGATTTTGCCATCGCCACGCATCCGCGCGCACTCTTTCGTGCGGAGGGAAAAAGCCTTTCTCTCATGGCACTGGAGGAGGATCACATCCGACTGCAATGTATTCTCCCCGGCCTTGCGCTTTACGATGCCTATCGCTTTGTCTGTGAATGTGATGACCTCCTCGACGAAAAGCTCCCCCTCGCCTTTGACGAGGAGCTTGGCTATCTCACACGCTGCCCCACCAATCTCGGCACGGGCATGCGTGCCTCGGTCATGCTCTTTCTCCCCGCACTGACCGATGCGGGCTATATCCCCTCGCTGGCAGAGCAGCTTGCCAAAATGGGGCTTACCATCCGCGGCACCTTCGGAGAGGGCTCTGCCGCACATGGTGCGCTTTACCAGATTTCCAATCAGGTCACACTGGGGCTATCCGAGGAGGATATTCTGCATAAGCTGACCGAAACTGTCGAGAATCTTATCAGAAAGGAGCGTCATTTACGTGAAGCACTGACGGGTGAGGCCGCGCTTGCGCGCGAGGACCGCATCGCCCGTGCCGAAGGCACGCTGCGTTACGCAAGACGCCTGTCAAGCGAGGAGCTTTTTTCCCTCTACCGCGATCTCAAGCTGGGCATTTCACTTGGCATTATTACCAGCATTTCTGCAGAAGCCCTGAACGCCCTGTTGATTGCCGCCATGCCTGCAATGCTGACAGAGCACAGCGGTGAGCATCCCAAAACGCCCGCAGAGCGCGATGCCCTGCGTGCAAGATTTATCAAGCAAGCACTGGAGGTAAAAATACATGAATAACCGCTTTACCGCTAAAGCGCAGAACGCGCTGAACAATTCCCTGCGCTTCGCACGCGCCATGGGGCATACCTATATCGGCTCCGAGCATCTCCTGCTCTCCCTTGCCGCAGAGGGCGAGAGCGTTGCCGCCAAGCTGCTTTTCAAGCACGGTGTCACCGTGGAAAAAGTGCGCGCGCGCATTGCCGAGGCTGTTGGCGTTGGCAGCGAAAGCACTGTCACACCCGCAGATATGACGCCCCGCACCAAAAAAATTATTGAAGGCTCTGCCATAGAGGCGGCACGCACAGGTCAGAACTACATCGGCACCGAGCATCTGCTGCTTGCACTTCTGGCTGAGCGCGATTGCGTGGCTGTAAAAATGATCAGCGACCTTGGTGCAGATGCCGAGAATATTGCAGGCGAAATCAAGCTCCTTTTAGGGAATGCGCCCACCGCGCAGGGTGCAAAGCAGGGGGCACACACCGAGGGGGCTGTGGCAGGTGCACCTACCCTTTCCTCCTTTGGCAGAGATCTGACGGCAATGGCACGCGCAAGCAAGCTTGACCCGATTATCGGGCGCGAGAAGGAAACCGAGCGCGTGATACAAATTCTTTCCCGACGAACCAAAAACAACCCCTGCTTAATCGGCGAGCCCGGCGTAGGCAAAACCGCCGTTGTCGAAGGCCTGGCACAAAAAATCGTGGACGGCACCGTACCAGAAACCCTGAAGGGCAAAACGGTATTTACCCTGGACGTGGCAGCGATGATTGCAGGCGCCAAATACCGCGGTGAGTTTGAGGAACGGCTGAAATCCGTGATGGAGGAGGTTGCCAAAAATCCCAACATTATTCTCTTTATTGACGAAATTCACACAATTGTGGGTGCAGGCGCGGCAGAGGGCGCGGTGGACGCCGCCAACATCATCAAGCCCGCCCTTTCCAGAGGTGAAATGCAGGTGATTGGTGCAACCACCATTGCGGAATACCGCAAGCATATTGAAAAGGATGCCGCGCTGGAGCGACGCTTTCAGTCGGTAACAGTGGGAGAGCCGACACCCGAGGAAGCCGTGCTCATTCTGCAGGGCCTGCGCGACAAATACGAGGCGCACCACAAATTGAAAATCACCGACGAGGCCATCTCTGCCGCCGTCACGCTTTCGGTGCGCTATATCAGCGACAGATTTCTCCCCGACAAGGCCATTGACCTTATTGATGAGGCCGCCTCGCGTCTGCGTATTTCCAGTCATACCTCCCCGCCTGACCTGCGTAAAAGCGAGGAGCGTCTTGCAGAGCTGGCCAGAGAAAAGGAGGAGGCCGTTTCTGCACAGGACTTTGAGCGTGCCGCGGCACTGCGCGATGAAGAGCATACCCTGCGCGAAGCGCACGAGGCAGCCGTCGCCGCATGGAAGGACGGTGTGGGCGACAAGGCGCTTCTGCTTGGTGAGGCCGATATTGCCGACGTTGTGACACAGTGGACGGGGATACCCGTTGCCCGCTTGCTTGAGGAGGAGAGCGAGCGTCTGCTTCGCCTTGAAAGCCTGCTGCACGAGCGTGTCATCGGGCAGGATGCTGCCGTTTCGGCAGTGGCAAGGGCCATTCGCCGTGGTCGTATGGGCCTGAAGGACCCCAGACGTCCGATTGGCTCCTTCATCTTTTTAGGCCCCACAGGTGTCGGTAAAACCGAGCTGACAAAGGCACTTTCGGAGCTGCTGTTCGGTGACCGCAACGCCATGATACGCCTCGATATGTCGGAATATATGGAAAAGCACAGTGTATCCAAGCTGATTGGCTCGCCCCCCGGCTACGTTGGCTTTGAGGAGGGCGGTCAGCTGACCGAAAAAATCCGCCGCAAGCCCTATTCAGTGGTCTTGTTTGACGAGATTGAGAAGGCGCACCCCGACGTCTTCAATATTCTGCTGCAGGTATTGGAGGACGGTGTGCTGACCGATGCACAGGGCAGACGGGTGGATTTTAAAAACGCCGTGATTATTCTGACCTCCAACGTCGGCGCCGCGCATCTCACAGGCCCTGCACGCAAGGCACTTGGCTTTACGGCGGCAAGCGGCGATAGCGACAAGGCGGCAAGCGACGCCAAGGTAATGGAGGCCTTAAAGGCGACCTTCCGCCCCGAATTTCTAAACCGCATTGACGACATTATCATCTTTGATAAGCTGTCTGAGGAGCATATCCGCGCAATTGCCATGCTGATGCTGTCTGACGTAACGGCACGCGTCAAGGCACTTGGCATCGACCTTACCTTTGACGAAAGCGTAATCGCCCTTGTTACAAAGGAGGGCTTTGACCCCGTATACGGTGCGCGCCCCTTACGTCGTGCCATCGTCAGACTGGTAGAGGACGCCTTCTCGGGTGCGATGCTGGAGGGCTTGGTGAAGGCAGGCGATGCCGTAACCGCCTGTGCCGCAGACAACAAGGTGATTTTTGAAGAGCTTGAAGGAAAGACCGACGCTGCCAACGAGGGATAAAATTTCAAAGGACG
>JAZOSC010000109.1:0-3663 GCA_045656925.1 Eubacteriales bacterium
ACGCGATGGCACGCGCGATGCTTTACGGTGTTGTCGGCAGTGAGCGTCCCTGGGTGCGTGAGGAAAAGGTAAAGTTCATCTGCCCCGTCCCCGGCTATGACCGTCATTTCGGCGTTTGCCAGTCCCTTGGTATTGAGATGATCAATGTGCCGATGCTTCCGACAGGCCCCGATATGAATGCCGTGGAGGCACTTGTGGCAGATCCTGCCGTGAAGGGCATCTGGTGCAATCCCAAGTACTCAAACCCCGACGGTATCACCTACTCCGATGAAACCGTGCGTCGCCTCGCCACCATGAAGACCGCAGCGCCCGATTTCCGCATTTTCTGGGATAACGCTTACGTCGTGCATGACCTGTATAAGGCAGAGGGCAACGATACTCTTTATGATATTTTTGCTGCTTGCCGCGAGGCCGGCACCGAGGACCGCGTCTTCTACTTTGCCTCCACCTCGAAGATTTCCTTCCCCGGCGCAGGCGTTGCCATCATCGCTGCCTCTGATGCGAATATCAAGCAGATTAAGTCCATCATGGCATCGCAGACCATTGGCTTTGATAAGCTCAACCAGATCCGTCACGTCCGTTATTTCAAGACTGCCGAGAATATGATGGCACACATGAAGGTGCTTGCCGATATCATTCGCCCCAAGTTTGAAACGGTTGACCGTATTCTCAACGAGGATCTTGGTGGCACGGGTACCGCACGCTGGACCTGCCCCCGTGGCGGCTATTTCATCAGCCTTTACACGATGAACGGCTGTGCCAAGCGCGCCTTCGCGCTCTGCAAGGCGGCAGGCGTTACGCTGACCACCGTCGGTGCAACCTACCCCTACGGCATTGATCCCGATGACAGCAATATCCGCATTGCGCCCACCTATCCCTCTGATGAGGATCTGGAGGCTGCGATGCACGTCCTCACCCTTTGCGTGAAGATTGCGGCTGTCGAGCGTCTGCTTGCATAATCAGTTATCAGAAGGGCTACCGCACGGTAGCCCTTTTTTAAGGAGTGTCCGATGAAAGAGGGAACACAACGGGATAGAAATCCCTTTCCGTATTCCGATACGAATAAGCGCTATCACACCTATGAATATTATCTGCGCCACACCTTCGGCGGCAGAGTTGCCAAGATTTCGCTTGATGCGGGCTTCACCTGCCCGAATATCGACGGGCGGTGCGGCACGGGCGGCTGCATCTATTGCTCGGCAAGGGGGAGTGGGGATTTCGCCCCCGATGCGCGCCTGCCCCTCGCCTTGCAGTACGAGATGGGACGGGCGCTTGTGGCAGGAAAGTGGCAGCCTGTGGGCTATATCCCGTATTTTCAGGCACACACCAATACCTACGCGCCCGTTGAAAAGTTAAGAGAGCTGTTTTTTGAGGCCCTGGCCCTTCCCCAAGCGGTGGGGCTTTCGATCGCCACGCGTGCCGATTGCCTGCCCGATGCTGTCATAGACCTGCTTGCAGAGCTTTCCCACACCACGCATCTTACGGTTGAGCTGGGCCTGCAAAGCTCCTCTGACAAAACCGCCCTGCGTATCAACCGCGGTCACGGCTTCGCCCTGTTTCTTGATACGTGGCAGCGGTTGCGTGCCCGTGCGCCCCTCGTGCGTCTTTCGGTGCATCTGATGCTCGGCTTACCTGGTGAGAGCATGGAGGAGATGCTTGCAAGTGTTCGTGCTGTTGCTGCGCTTGCGCCCGATGAGGTGAAGCTGCACGCCCTGTACGTAACCGCCGATGCCCCCTTGGCGGCAGACTATCTTGCAGGCCGTTATCAGCCGATTACAGAGGAGTGCTACGTGGATACCGTGGTGCGCGCCCTGGAGCTGCTGCCGCAAGCGACGGTGGTGTCCCGCCTGACGGGCGATGCACCGAAAAAAACACTGCTTGCCCCTGCCTTTACCGCGCGCAAGCGCGAGGTGATGGCAGAGATCGATAAGGCGCTGGCTGCACGTGATACGTGGCAGGGAAGGCTGGCAAGCAAATAATATCAAATCCTTATCCGTGAATCCTCAAAGCGCATGCTTGGCTTCGGGGAACCTATATAAAAGTAAAAAGAGCAAGAGTGAAGGAAGAAACCCTTCTATGCTTGCTCTTTTTTTCTTTCTTGTTTTGTCGCCATCAGCTCTTTTATATAAAATATGTGATTTTTTTGCGAAAAAAGTTCATAATTTTGTAAAAAAACCGCTGAATAGGGGTTGACAAATGGAAAGAAAATATCGTATAATAAGGTCAAGTGGTAAGAAATGGGATAAAATGTTAAACCGTGGAAACCGCAAACAAGTCAATGGGAAGGAGGAACGCAAGATGCTTTTGGGCGAGTACCATCACTCTCTTGACGCCAAGAATCGCGTTTCTATTCCCGCAAAATTCCGCGAGGAGCTTGGCGAAAGATTCATCATCGTGCGGAATATCCGCAAGCCCTGTCTGTGCGTGTACTCCGCAGAGGAATGGGCAAGATATGTAGAAAAGTGCAAGCAGATGCCCGTCAAGATGGTGGAAAAGGCGTTTGAGTTTTACTACCACGGCGCCATCAACGGCACGCCCGATTCGCTCGGCCGTGTGCTGATGTCCCTGACGCTGCTCTCACACGCCGAAATCAGCGCGGCACCCGAAGAGGGAAACCGCAGTATGGTTTTCGTCGGCTGCGGCGATTACGGCGAAATCTGGTCGGAGGAGAATTACAGCCGTCATATGGCAGAGCTGGATATTGACGCACTCCGTCAGGCGCTTGAGGAGTTTGGATTGTAATGGCAACCGAATTTTCGCATCGCTCGGTGCTGCTTGATGAATGTATCGAGGCACTTGCCATCAAGCCCACAGGCATTTACGTGGACGGCACCGCAGGCGGTGGCGGCCACTCCCTTGAAATTGCAAAAAGATTGACGGCGGGCAGACTCGTCGCCATTGACCGTGACGATGCGGCAATTGCCGCCGCCACTGCGCGACTTTCCCCCTTTTCAGAGCGCGCAACCGTATACCGCAGTAATTTTTCAGGGCTTGCCGACGTGCTTGATACGCTTGGCATCGATACAATTGACGGCCTGCTGCTTGACCTTGGCTGCTCCTCGCATCAGTTTGATGCTGCGGAGCGCGGCTTTGGCTATATGCAGGACGCACCGCTTGATATGCGTATGGACAGACGCGCCGAAAAATCTGCGTATACGGTGGTAAACACCTATACCGAGGATGCGCTGAAGCACATTCTTTTCACCTACGGTGAGGAAAAGTTTTCCGCACGGATTGCAAGAAGCATCGTTGCCGCACGTGAAAAAGCACCCATCAGAACGACGGGTGAGCTGGTGGAGCTGATTAAGGCATCTATCCCTGCGGCGGCCTGCCGCGAGGGGGGGCACCCTGCCAAGCGAAGCTTTCAGGCCATTCGGATTGAGGTGAACGGAGAGCTGGATGCCATCGCACCAACCATTAAGGATGCGGTCGCGCGCATGAACAAGGGTGGGCGCATCGCCATCATTACCTTTCATTCCCTTGAGGACCGCATTGTGAAAAACACCTTTGCGGAGCTCGCAAGCGGATGCACCTGTCCGCGTGACTTGCCCATCTGTGTCTGCGGCAGAGAGCCGAAAATCAGACTCATCAATAAAAAGCCGATACTCCCTTCAAGAGAGGAGCTTGCGGAAAATCCGCGCGCACGCAGCGCGAAGCTTCGCG
>JAZOSC010000110.1:0-2545 GCA_045656925.1 Eubacteriales bacterium
ATGCGTAAGCAGCATCCTTTTCTGGTGCTTGGTGTTGAGCTGACACCGATTGAAAAGCCGCAGTTTGATTACATCATCGCGAACGGCGGCTCCCGTGAGGGCTTTGTGGCACCCGAGGAGGGAACCCCCTTTGATATTGAGCTGCCCGTGACGAAGCAGGAGCTGATGGAGCTGGGTGTGCGCTATGCCATCGGTGCTACGCATTGGCGCGTCGATGTGCCCAAGAGTCAGAGAACGGTTTTTGAACTTGATGCATGGATAAGGGAGTGGTACCGACAGCAGATGTGGCTCTCACAGGATAAGCGTGTAACGATTCTCGGGCATCCCTGGTATATTGGCAACGCTGCTTGGTATGAGGATTTTTCCGTCATTCCGCGTAGCATGAATATGGATATTGCTGCAGCCCTCAAGGAAAACGGTAAGTACGTGGAGTGTAATTCTCATTTCTTCCTGACTCCTAAGGCAACAGAAAAATTCCGCCATCAGTATGCAGAATTCCTGCGTGAGCTGTTTGAAATGGGTATTCCCGTTACCTATGGCTCCGATTCGCACAAGGGCTATTTTGATGCACGCCCTCAGGTTGAGAAGGTTCTTGCCGAGGTAGGCTTCAAGGACGGTGACATTTCAGAGGTTGCAGAGGCTGATCTCTGGTAAGCTTATCATTTGCAGACACAGTGTATAAAAACACTTTACATTTGGGGAAAATCGTGTTATACTGATAAAAACCCGTATACGGGTTAAATTGAGCTTTTGGAAAAGGGGAATTTCAAATGGGATTTTTAACGGGTAAAACAGCCATCATTACGGGTGGCGGCTACGCCACGCTTTCGGACGGTCGTTGCGGCTCCATCGGCTACGGTATTGCTACCGCATATGCCAAGGAGGGTGCAAATCTTGTGATCACGGGCAGAAATGTCGCAAAGCTTGAAAAGGCCAAGGAGGAGCTGGAGCGCCTGTACGGCATCCGTGTTCTTGCTCTTGCTGCAGATATTGCCGACGGCCAGGATAACGAGGCGGTTGCACGCGGTGTTGTTGAGGCAACCGTTAAGGAATTTGGCAGAATCGACGTGCTGATCAACAACGCGCAGGCATCTGCCTCGGGTGTGACGATTCAGGATCATACCACGGAGCAGTTTAACCTGGCGATGTATTCGGGGCTTTACGCAACCTTCTATTATATGAAGGCTTGCTATCCGTATCTTAAGGAAACCAAGGGCAGTATCATCAACTTTGCATCGGGTGCAGGTCTTTTCGGCAATTACGGCCAGTGCTCCTACGCCGCCGCCAAGGAGGCAATCCGCGGCCTTTCCCGTGTGGCTGCTACCGAGTGGGCCAAGGACGGCATCAACACTAACGTGGTTTGTCCGCTTGCCTGGACGGCACAGCTTGAGGGCTTTGAAAAGGCATACCCCGAGGCATTTAAGGCAAACGTCAAAATGCCCCCTGCAGGTCATTTTGGCGATCCTGAGCTGGAGATCGGTCGTGTTTGTGTACAGCTTGCAAGCCCCGACTTCAAGTATATGAACGGTGAAACCCTAACGCTTGAGGGCGGTATGGGTTTGCGCCCTTAATTTAACTGCAAAAGAGGACGGCCGCTTGCGGCTGTCCTCTTTCTCTTTTTGCTTATCATAAAACATTTTTCCAAACGGCTTGCAAATCGGGGCGAATTATGCTATAATACTTTAGATTATAGAAATACATTTCGAAACAGGAGTTTGACATGGAAACAAAACGTAGCTCATTTACGGGCAAGATTGGTTTTGTGCTGGCTGCAGCAGGCTCTGCTGTGGGATTAGGCAACATCTGGCGCTTCCCGTATCTTGCCGCAAAATACGGCGGCGGCATTTTTCTTTTGGTTTATATCGCGCTTGCCATCACCTTTGGCTTTTCCTTGATGGTTGCAGAGGTTGCGATTGGCCGCAAGACGGGGCAAAGCCCCCTTGGTGCGTTCCGCACGCTCGACAAGCATTTTTCCTTTGTCGGTGCACTTGCTGTTATCATTCCCGCCATTATCCTGCCTTACTACTCGGTGATTGGCGGATGGGTAATGAAGTATATTGCGGGCTTTCTGGTCGGCCAAGGAGATATGATGGCCGCTGACAGCTATTTTGGCAGCTACATCGGTCTGGTTGGCGAGCCGCTTTTGTGGTTTGCAATTTTCATTGGCCTTACTGCCGTGGTTGTTTTGCTCGGCGTGGATAAGGGCATTGAAAAGGTCAGCAAGGTGATGATGCCGGCGCTGATCGTACTGATTCTGTTTATCGCGATTTACAGCATGATTGCCGTAGACGGTGCATGGGAGGGCGTGATTTACTACATCAAGCCTGATTTCAGCAAATTCTCGATTATGACAGTGGTTGCCGCCATGGGTCAGCTTTTCTATTCCATGTCCCTTGCGATGGGTATTATGATTACCTTTGGCTCCTACATGAAAAAGGAAATCAATATTGAGAAGTCGGTACATCAGATTGAAATTTTTGATACGGGTGTTGCCTTTCTTGCAGGATTGATGATTATTCCCGCAGTCTTTGCCTTTGGCGGTGAG
>JAZOSC010000111.1:0-3113 GCA_045656925.1 Eubacteriales bacterium
GGACTCGAACCCACGACCTCTAGCGTGACAGGCTAGCGTTCTAACCAACTGAACTACCGGGCCATTGGTGGGAACAACAGGGCTCGAACCTGTGACCCTCTGCTTGTAAGGCAGATGCTCTCCCAACTGAGCTATGCTCCCATGTGCTTTCGGCAACGGGCTATATTATAGCATAAGGAAAAACGTTTGTCAAGCCCCTTTTCTAAATTTTTTTGATAAATTTGCAGCAAAAAAAGGGGGGAGGTGCGCATTCTGCCCGGCGCACCTCCCCAAAAAGGAGAAAAAGAAGAAAACAAAGAAGCTGTAGTCAAGTTTTTCTTGACTACGCAATAATTATATCAAATGTCGTGCCGCTTGTCAATAGATTTTTTTGAAATAATATTGGTTTTTTCACAACATATAGGTATATTTTTTAAAAATTGCCACTATATATCTGAAATGTTGTACCGTCTGCGACAAGGCGGAGCATTACGGATTTGTCGTATCAAAACGGCCGGGAAAAATGATGCTTAAAGACCGCCCTCGCGTTGCTTGGCCTGCCACCATGCGGCGGTTTCACGAATCCCGTCAGAAAAGGAAATGCGTGGACGCCAGCCCGTATCCCTCGTCAAGGCATTGATATCCGCCTGAAGGTGCATGACCTGATTGGGGGAGTAGGGGATTTCACCGAAGCGTAGGGGAAGCCCCGGTGCCACCACATCACGAAGCTCCTCGATATATTCTCGCAGCATACGTGCCTTCCCGCTGCCAAGGACATATACTTTTCCCGTTTCCGTGCCAAGCCCCAAAAGATAGAGCGCCCTTGCGGCATCTGCGGCGTATAGATAATCCCACATCTGTGTAGCAGCGGTCAGGCGCGGTGCTTGCCCCAGCAGCATACTGCGAATGGCAGTGCTGATCAGGCTTCCCACACCGTCCGCAGGGCCATATACGCTGAGCACGCGCACCCATGTGTGGGAAAGACAATGCTGCGCGGCCAGCAAGCGAGTAAGCTGTCCTGCCGCCAGCTTTGCGGCGCCGTAGGCGGTTTCGGGAAAGGTGGGGGCTTCGGGCTGAAGTGCCACGGCGACGTGCCCGTATTCTGCTTGCGAGCCAACCCCGATAAAGCGACGACAGCCAAGCCGTTTCGCTGCCAGCACTGCATCTGCGGCATAGGAAATGTTTGCGATTTGCAGTGCTGTATCGTCGCGCGCCCTGCCTGCCGTGCCTGCCCAGGCGAGATGATAAAACACGTCAAATTCCTGCCCCGTATCGGGCTTTAATGCATTTAACTCGGAAAGTGCACAGAGCTTTACCGTCAGCAGTGGATGCGTGGGAAGATTTTCAATCCTTGCTCCCGTACGGACAAGAGCAAGCACGTGTACGCCGTTTTTGCACAATTCAAGAATCAGTGCCCGACCGATAGCACCTGTGGCGCCGCTGATTATCGCACCCTGCATCAGGGGGCACCCTCGCCGCCTTGGCGTAGATTTTCCAGCACATCACGCGGTAAAAGTGGAGACATATCGTCAAGTGGGGGAGAAAAAAGACTTCCGTCCGGCATGCGTACGGTGCTTACCTTTGGGGAAAAGGGTTGTGCGGGATCTACGATAATTTCTGCCAGCACGGGGCCTTGTGCCGTGAGAATGTCGGGCAATAGCTGCTCTGCCTTCAAGCAGCTGTCAATTTTTTGATAGGGAATGGAAAAAGCAGCCGCAAGCCTTTCGAAATCGGGAAAGCCGACACCCGTTTCGGGCCCAACGCCGATAAGAGGTGCCTGAAAGCAGGCGGCCTGTGTCTGCCTGATAGAGTGATAGCCCCCATTGTTCAGCAGAATGATTTTGAGGTTCAGGTGATGGTGGGAAACGGTTGCAAGCTCCTGAAGATTCATCATCATACTGCCGTCCCCCTCAATACAGGTCACACGACTTGCTCCTGCAAATGCTACGCCGATGGCGGCTGGCAGCCCATAACCCATAGAGGCACAGCCCGAATTGGTAAACATACGCTGCCCCTTTTTGATGCGCGCTGCCTGAAAGCTCATCACACAAGCACTGCCATTACTGCAAATAATACGGTCCTCTGCCCTCAGATGTGCAAATAAGGTGTCCAGGAAAATATAGGGGTTTATCATACCCGTTTTCGTGTTTTTTGCTTCAACGGGTATAGAAAAATGCTTTACCAGGCGATGGCACCACAGCGACCACGCGCGGTGTGATTCGTTTGGTGTGTAGTCACCTGCAAGCAGGGCGGGTAATAGCTGCCGCAAATCGGAACACACAGGCATATCGGGCAGGACGGTGGGCTTTTTCAGCTCCTTTTCATCAATATCGACGATGATTTTGTAGGCGTTTCCTGCAAATTCCTGCGGATTATGCCCGACGGTGCGGATATTCAGGCGACAGCCAAGCGAAAGCAGAAGATCGCACCGTGTCAGGGCAAAATTGCCCGCCCGTGTGCCAACCGTTCCGGGCATTCCCGCAAACAGCGGATTTTCAAACGCCACGGTGTCACACGCATTCCATGCGGTGAGGACGGGAATCTGCAGCTTGTCAAGCAATGCCTGCAGCTCCCCCCATGTGCCTGAAAGTCGCACACCCGTGCCGACAAGCAGAAGCGGTCTTTGGGCGTTTTTGATGCGCGAGAGAATTTCCCTTACTATATGTGCCGATACGGGAGGAGCTTTTACAAAGCCTTCGCTATCGGCCTCAAAATGACGCAGCGCCTCGGTATCGATGCGCGCGCCCTGTATATCAAGGGGAATATCCAGCCATACGGGGCCGCCACGCTCCGACGTGGCAAGGTAAAGTGCCTTCTCCAAATGATATGCAATATCAAGCGGCTCGGTAACGAGGGCCGCATATTTTGTCATGCACCTTACAGCGGAAATAATGTCAAATTCCTGGTCACCAAGCTGCCTTAATCCATATGTGGGGTGTAAATGCGTGCAATGAGCACGCTTCACCTGCCCTGAGAAAATGAGCATCGGGATTGAATCAAGCCAGCCACCAAGCACGCCCGTCAGGGCATTTGTGCCGCCGGGGCCGCTGGTGACACAAACGGCGGCTGGCTTGCCGCTGTAACGGCAGTAGGCCTCGGCGGCCATCGCGCAGGCGGATTCATGGTGGTTATAG
>JAZOSC010000112.1:0-6066 GCA_045656925.1 Eubacteriales bacterium
AGCTTGTCAATCTCCTTGCGGGAGAGGGTAGCGGCGGCGTTCTTTGCCACGATGGCACGCACGCTTCCGCCGTCCTTAATTGCACCCGAGAACACGGCAAAGCCGCAATTTGCAAGAATTTCGGACAGGTTGATAATTTCCATACCAAAGCGGGTATCGGGCTTGTCACTGCCAAAGCGCTCCATGGCCTCGGCAAAGGTCATACGGGGAAAGGGTGTTTCTAATTCCACGCCCATCAGCTCGCGGAAGGCTCTGACGATAAAGCCCTCGTTCATCTCCATAATATCCTCTGCGGTGGCAAAGGACATCTCAAGGTCAATCTGGGTAAATTCGGGCTGGCGGTCTGCACGCAAATCCTCGTCGCGGAAGCAGCGGGCAAGCTGAATATAGCGGTCAAAGCCCGATAGCATCAGCAGCTGCTTGTAAATCTGGGGGGATTGGGGCAGAGCATAGAAGCTGCCCTTATGCACGCGGGAGGGGACGAGGTAGTCACGCGCACCCTCGGGCGTGGCCTTAATCATCATGGGAGTTTCAATTTCCATGAAGCCATTTTCGTAGTAGTATTCGCGTGCTACGCGTGCAAGGTCGTGGCGCATACGGATATTTTTCTGCAATTCAGGGCGGCGCAGGTCGATATAGCGGTATTTCAGTGCCGTTTCGTCCTTGACGCGCTTGCTATCCGAAACCTCAAAGGGCGGTGTTTGTGCGGCGGAGAGAATTTTCATATCAGTTACATAAACCTCAATCTTACCCGTAGGCAGGTTGGGGTTTACTGCACCCTCGCCGCGTGCGCGGACGGTGCCGTGCACGGCAATGACGTATTCGGCACGGCAGCCGAATGCCTTTTCGAAAATTGCTTTCTCGGTGCTATCGTCAAAGGCAAGCTGCAAAAGGCCCGTGCGGTCGCGCAGGTCGATAAAGATGAGTGCGCCGAGGTCGCGCTGGCGCTGCACCCAGCCCATCACGCAAACGCTTTTGCCGATATCGCTTTCGGTGACAGTCCCGCAGTAGTGGGTACGCTTGTCCTTGTTGGTTAAAAATTCAGCCATGGTTCTTTCTCCTTCAATCAAGTGCCTTACCGTCAGCGGTAAAGAGGGGCAGTTTTTCCAGATAAATGATGTCCTTGCGTGTCTGTGCATCGCCCTCGGCAAGCACGGCCATACGGCCGCATACAAGACCGCCCGCTTCCTTTACCAGCTGCTCGACAGCGGCAAGGGATGCGCCTGTGGAAATGACGTCATCAACAATGAGAATGCGCTTGCCGCGCATAATTTCGGCATCGGCGGCGTCAATATAGAGCTTTTGCTCGCGTGCGGTGGTAATCGAATTGACCGTAACCTCCATCACGCCCGTCATATAAAGCTTGGGGGCTTTTCTTGCCAGAAAATAACGCTGGTTTCCCGCAAGGCGCGCCATTTCGTGCACAAGGGGAATGCCCTTGGCCTCTGCAGTGATCAGATAGTCGTATGCGGGGGCGATGGCAAGCAGCGCCTCGGCACAGGCGGTGGTCAGCTCCGGATCGCCAAACATGACGAAGGCACCGATGCAAAGCTTCTCGTTCAGGGGGCAAAGGGGCAGGTCACGCTCTATGCCTGCAATGGTCATGTGATAGGATTTCATAATACGCTCCTGTAATATTGATAAGGTTAAATCACCGCAATCAGTGCTTCTATCAGGGAATAGTCACCCGACGAGCGCTTAAGCGACAGGTCTGTTTTTGCCGCCAATGTAATGACACGTGAAAGGCGCGCGGGGGAGATTTTGGCAAGCGCCTTGGAAATCAGGCGTGCCTTATATTCATGCAGCTTGAGAACAGAGGCAACCTCCTTGACGTCCTTGCCTGCATCAAAAAGCACCCGTGCGCTCTGCATTTCGGCAAAGGTGCGGGAAATTTCGCCCAGAATGACGGTTGGCTCCACGCGCTCAAAGCGCATGACAGCAAGTGCGGCAAGTGCGGCCTCTCCGTCCCCTGCAAGAATTGCATTGGAGAGGGCAAAGGCATCGGGCAGCGCAGCAGGCACGGTCACGGTGCGGATATCCTCTGCCTTAACGGTGCTTCGGCCGTGTGCCTTCACGTAGGCGGCAAGCTTTTCTATCTCGTTTGCCAAAACGAACATTGTGTTGCCTGCGTATTCCACAAATGCGGTGCAGATGGCAGGCTCTGCGGTGACACCGTGGTGTGCAAAATGCTTGCCCACCCAGCGCGTTAACCGTGCACCCGTGGGCGCCTCAAAGCGTACGGGGGTGGCCACTTTTGCAATTTTTTTGAGGATTGCCGAGGGGGATTTTGGTAAAAACCCCTCGTTGATCAGGTCTGCCGCAACCTCAATGATGATGCAGTTGTAGTCGTATTCTTTTATGAGAGCCAGTGTTTCCAGCAAGCCCTCAAGCTCGGCAGCCTTGATTGCGGTAAAGTCAAAGCCGCGCAGGACGATGAGGCGTGCATCGGTCATCATGGGCGGTGCCGCCATAGTATCAAGCAGCCGTTCGTCCGTGTACTCGGTGGCATCTATGATAATATCATTAAAAAAAGCCATTGCAGGATCGGGGCAGAGTGCCTCGCGTGTGGCGCGCACGGCGGCGGCCTTTAAATAATCCTCGCTGCCAAAAAAGAGAAAGGCGTTACCGGCGGCCCCGTCAATCTGCGCGCGATAGTCCTCATCGGTGATGAAATCCGCCAAAACCGCACCTCCCCATTTTAGTATATATTTTATTATACTTTCAAATACTCTGTTTGTCAATCGCGCACGCGCGTTTTCCTGCGAAAAAAATGAAAAAAAGTTTAAAAAAGCACTTGCGCGTAAGGGGGAGAAAGTGGTATAATGAAGCATATTAAAAACGTAGGAGCTGTGCTGCTTGGCACAAGAATAAGGGAGGACTCAATATGGCATACGATCAGAATAAAAGACCGGACGATATGGCACGCATTACCACAAGGGCGCAGGCAGATGCTTTTATTGCAGAGCAGGTTGCCGCTGTGCGCGCACAAGTGGGCGATAAAAAGGTGCTGCTGGCGCTTTCGGGCGGCGTGGATTCCTCTGTTGTGGCGGCACTGCTCATCAAGGCAATCGGCCGTCAGCTTGTTTGCGTGCACGTGAACCACGGCCTGATGCGTAAGGGCGAAAGCGAGCAGGTGATTGAGGTCTTTGGTAAGGAGCTTGATGCCAATCTCGTTTATATTGATGCAACTGACCGCTTCCTTGACCTGCTGGCAGGTGTGGCGGAGCCGGAGCGCAAGCGCAAAATCATCGGCGCCGAGTTTATTAAGGTGTTTGATGAGGAGGCGGCAAAGCTTTCGGGCATTGAGTTCCTCGCACAGGGTACCATTTATCCCGATATTCTCGAGAGCATCAAGCAGGCTGAGGGCAAAAAGGCCGTTAAGTCCCATCATAATGTGGGCGGCCTGCCTGAGGATATGAAGATGGCACTTGTCGAGCCGATTAAGCTGCTTTTCAAGGACGAGGTGCGCGTGGTCGGCGAGGCGCTTGGCCTGCCGCACGCCATGGTTTACCGTCAGCCCTTCCCCGGCCCCGGTCTTGGTGTGCGTTGCCTGGGTGCCATCACGCGCGACCGTCTGCACGCCCTGCGTGAGGCAGATGCCATTCTGCGTGAGGAGTTTGATGTTGCAGGCCTTGCCGAAAAGGTTTGGCAGTATTTTATCGCGATTCCCGATGTGAAGAGCGTTGGTGTGAAGAATGAAAGCCGCTACGAGGGTTGGCCCGCAATCATTCGTGCCGTGAATACCAAGGATGCGATGACCGCCACGGTTGAGGAGATTCCCTACGCGGTGCTGCACAAAATTGTTACCCGTATTACCGCAGAGGTTGGGGGCATCAACCGCGTGCTTTACGACCTGACGCCCAAGCCTACGGGCACGATTGAGTGGGAATAATACACAAAACCCCGAAAGCCTTATCATGCAGGGCTTTCGGGGTTTTTTATCGCGTTTGGGGTATTTCGTCATAGGTTGACATAAAGCTGCTTTGCTGTAAAGATAGCACCCTTTGATTGACATTTGGAGAAAAATGCTTTATAATGAAACAGGTACGTATTTTGACAATTTCAGACATGTGAGGTTTTGTATGAACGCGACAAAAAGAAGGCGCTTTTTCCGCAGAGCGCGTTGGCTGTTTGGCAACAGCGGTATCGTTTCCCTTGGTCTTGAGCATTTTCTTGCAATGGTGCCTGCGACCATTCTTGTGCCAATCATGGTCAACAATTCGGTGGGCGAAACGGTTGTGGATCTTTCGCTGGTGCTGTTGACAAGCGGCATCGGCACCATTATTTTCACGATTGCTTCGCGCGGGCGTATTCCTGCCTACCTTGGTTCAAGCTTTGCGTATATTGGGTTGACAATTTATCTGATAGAGTCGCAGATGGGCGCCGGTGTAACGCCGCAGATGGCGTATTCCTATGTGGGATGGTCTTATGTATTCAGCGGTGCTTTGCTGGTGGCGCTTTCCTTTCTTTATAAGAAAAAGAATGCTGACCGCCTGCTTTCCTTTCTGTTGCCCGCCTCGGTTGCCGGCCCTGCCATTTCTCTGATTGGCCTTGAATTGGCGGATACCGCCATTCTTGACGCGGGCTTTGATGTGGCATCGGGCACACTTGACGGTGCTTCTGCCGCTGTTGCGATTTCCACGCTTGTTGCAATTATCTTTTGCTCCTTGCTGAAAAACAAGCGCATGAAAAACGGTGCAATTCTTATTGGCATGGTGGTTGGCTTTTGCGTGTATTTTGGCATGAACGGCTTGCCGGATCTGAATCTTTCCTCTAAAAACATATTTGCCATTTCAATGCCGCACTTTGCTTTTCCCTTGCGGTATTTCCCCAAAAACTGGTCGCATCTGCTTATTTCGGTGGTTCCCGCAACCTTGATTATTTTTGCGGAAAACCTTGGCCGTGTAACGGTGATCGATCGTATGGTGCGAAAGGATGCGGCAGAAGAAGGCATGTATAATGAGCATACCATCAAGCAGCTGCACAAGGGCTTGCTCTCGCACGGTATTTCTGCGATAGCCGTTACGTTGATTGGCTCGGTGCCGAACACCGTCTATGCTGAAAACATTGCCATTATGGGTATTCACAGTGCCGAGGCAAAGGAGGATCCCGACAAGGTGATCTCCGACTTTACACAGCCCTGCTCTATTTACCCGTATCTTGCCGCGGCTTGCTTTGCCATTCTTTTCTCCTTTGTGGGTATTTTGCAGGAGCTGCTTGTCAGTATCCCCAAGCCAATTATCGGCGGAATGGAGCTGTTCCTGTTTGGCATTATTTCCGCCCCGGGTATCCAGCTGCTGGTCGAGCAGCGTGTCAATTATAAAAAGATTTCCAACCAGATTATTACCGCTGCCGTGCTGATTTCGGGCGTGAGTGGGCTTTCGGTCAACCTTGGCGTAGTGGAGCTGAAGGGTATGAGCCTTGGCTTTGTGGTCGGTATTGTATTGAACCTTTTTGTCCAATTGCTCAAATGGCTTGGCAGCACGGGTGATACCATTGATTTTGATGAGCTGGTTGAGGAGTGCCTGACCGCTGCGATTCCGCGAACGGGAGAGCAGGGAGTGCAGTCCTACAATGTTTCCTTTAGGGCAGAGGGGCGCACGCTTTGTGAGATGCGTGCGGACGAGCTGCAGCTTGCCTTCCGCGGCACGGGTGCGCGCGTGACGGTGAATCTGGAAAGCGAAACGGCAGAGTGGGCGATTGATACACTGCGCCATTCCTCGGTGCTTGAGTTCAAGAACGGCAGCGAGGTCGTCTTTACCGTGAAAAAGACCGCCAACGGCTTGTTTATAGATTTTGTCGCCTCAAAAATTGATGCGGAAACGGGCAGCATTTATTTGAATGATTATCCTGATGCGATTGATGCAGATGCAGAGTTTTTGCATGTGGATGTGGCAAGAAGCATACCGATGCGTAAGGTGCGCGAGCTGGTGCGTATTTCGGCAAGCGCCGCTGATTCCGATGCGATTCCGCCTGCCGCGGAAGAGCAGTAAGAAAATGAAAAACACCAACGGGCAAAGCGGGATCTTCATTCAGAAAAACACCCCTAGGCCGTCCGCGCCTTTT
>JAZOSC010000113.1:0-10464 GCA_045656925.1 Eubacteriales bacterium
AAACAGTGCCTCCTCGCTGCTGCCGTTGCCGACCGTGGCAGGATTGCCGCCGCCGTCCTTTCCGTAGGTTACGGTATAGCCGCGGGAAAGCGTGACCATTACTGTGCAATCCGATATACCTGCCACTGATTCGCAAAGCACCTCGACTTCCTTTTCAAGCGATGCCTGATAGGTGTGAAGCTCCTCGACGCGTGCGCCAAGTGCATCCTCCGTTGCGCCCCCTGCCTTGTCGGCACCTGTGGCACCGAGGAGAAGCAAAAGAACACCGAGCGCCCCGATAAGCATGACAATCCACAGTCTGGCGCGTCCCGTGAAGAAGCCAAGAAATCCATGTGCGTGCTTTTCGTTTGTTTTTTGCATTATCGAACCTCCACTCTGCAGGCAAGCTTTTCTTCTAGTGCGCGGCTGATTTCATCGGGATTTTTGAGCAGTGCACTCCCCGACAGTCTGATGGATACTGCCTGCAGGGTACCATCCTCTGAAAGCGCTGCCTCTACTGTTGCGTGCGCCTCGTCAATGCCGAATTCCGTTGAGAGAAAATCCGAAATCCCCTCACTGAGCAGCTGCGCGCTGCCTGCTTCCACAGCGTTTTCAAACACCGTCTGATATTTTTCGTGCAACGCGTCATCCTGCTCCCCCGCAAGGCTTTCGAGTGACATATTGTAATCCCCCCGCAAAAGGCGCATCAGCGGTGACAGAATCACCAGTAATACGGCCAGCGAGGTCATCAGGCGGAGCGCGCGCCGTATGCCGCGCCCCTCCTTATCTATAAGCAGCATTTCCGCAAGGGCGGTTGCCAGCGATACGCCGAACAGCCCCAATATCATCACCTTCATTGTTTCTCCTTATCCCGCTGCGGCGCAGCGCGCCAGCAGCGTCAGCGAAAAGACCATCATGACAAAAAGCGCGGCAATCACGGCAAGAAAATACCCCCATATGCCTGCCAGCTCGGCAAGCAGCTTTTCCTCACGCTTGCAGGATAAAAGCCCTGCCACAGCTCCGCCAAGGCTTAATGTAAGCCTGGTAAACAGCACCGAGAGAAAGGTTGGCAGAAAGGCAAAGAAAATGATCAGAATACCGCCAACACCCACGGCACCGCGCAGGTACTGCACGCTGCCTGCTACGGTGCGCAGCGCTTCTCCCACCGAGCTGCCGACTACGGGCAAAAAGCTGCCTGCCGCAAAGCGTGCGGTGCGTAGCGCAAGGGTATCTGCCCCCTTGGCCAGTGTGGTTTGCAGTCCCAATACAAAGCAAAGCAGCATCATCAGAAAGGATAGCCCCAGCGTAAAGGTGCGCTTGATGAGGGAGGAGAGGGCGGAAAGCGAGGCCTTGTCGCTCACCGCATCAAGCAGCGCCATCGCCACAAGAACGGTCGCAACAGGCAGCACGGTGCCACTGCAAACCGTTTCTAAAATTGCGAGAAAGCCGCTCATGACGCCGTGATTTGCAACCGCCGCACCCACGTTGCCGCCCATGGCATAGAGTGTGCCCATCAGGGGGACGAGTGCTACGGCAAGGGTACGCACAACCTCAAAGAAATGCGAGATTTCTGTGAATTTTGTGCCGCGCGTGCCGAAAATCAACAAGGTGATGACCAGTGTACAGCAGAGTGACAGGGCAGAGGCGAGGGAGCTTTTGCCGTCCTCCGCAACACCCTTGAGAAGTGCTGAAAGCAGCAGAATACCAACCAGTGTGGCAAGCAGGGAAAGGCATTCTCTCAGCTTTGCGCCCGAAAGCTGTCCAATCACCTGTAAAATTGCGCCAAACGCCCCTGATTCTCTCGCGCCCGTTCCAAGATCCTCCGTGCTTCCGCCAAAAAAGGAGTCGGGTAACAGGTCGGCGACCTCGGGGGGCAGCGCACCGATCAGATTGCCCCAGCCCTTCATTGCCATGTCCTCTCCTACGGGCGCCGTATCCTTTGCGGATACGGGAAACATCAGCAGAGTGAGCAGAAGCAAGAAAAGAGAGAGGACAGCTAAAAGTTTTTTGATTCTCATCGCAAAAGCTCCTGCACAATCTTTAAAAGCTCGTCTATCAGTGGTAGGGACAGCAATAAAATTTCAATTCTCCCAAACAGCAGTATGCCGTCGGCAATCGTTCCTTCCCCCATATCACGGCAAAGCGTAGCGGAAAGCTCTGCGATGAGTGCTACACCGAGTGCACGCAGCACGGGGGTGGCAAGCGTGCGCCCCTCAACCAGTGAAAACAGCGTCTGTATGCGCGTAACTACGGGGGCGTACAGGAGAATGGCTGACCCAAACAGGAGCAGGGCTGCCCCCAGCTTGATGGCAGGTGCAAGCCCTCCGTGCAGCTCACGCAGCAAAAGCACCGCAACCGAGGCAAGCAATCCCACGCCTGCCAGCGCAACCATGCTCATCAGAAGCCGAAAATACCGCGTACGGTGTCAAACAGGGTGCCAATCTCCTGCACCAGCATGAGAAAGACCACCACAAGGCCTGATACGGTAACCAGCATTGCCTGCTCGTCCCTGCCGCTTTTGGATAATATCTGCGCGGCAATGGCGACCAGTATGCCTACGCCAATCACGCGTAAAATTAAGGAAACCTCCATTTTTACCTCCAGTAGACTTTTTAGCTTTGCCGCGAAAAGGGCGATTGCGACAGCACCTGCGGAGATGCTCCTTTCGCCGCTATAACAGCAACAGTATCAGGGCAAGCGCGGCGGCAATCGGCAGAAAGAGCGCAACGCGCTCTTTTTTGGGCAGGTCACGCCGCAGGGTATCGCAATAGGGTGTAAGTCTGGCAAGATGGTAGTCGCAGCTGCGCAGCTGTTCATCGCGGTACCCGATACCCAGACCGCGCCCGAAATCGTAAAGCAGCGTACAGATTTCCTCCGAAAGATACAGGGCGGTACCGTCAAGCAGAGTGATGAGGCTGGTGGGACGCGGTGCGGCTGTCCAACCGCATGCGTGAAGCACAGAGGCATCACATTCTGCAAGAATTTGCGGCAGCGGTCTTGCCAGCGTATCAATCTGGCAGCGTAAAAAGCGTATCAGGGCGAGGAAGCCCTCGGCTTGTGTTACGCGCCGCCTTTCAAAGGCAAGCAGGGAGATGGCAGTCAGTGCGCTTGCGATAAGCAGGAGTATGCAGCCCAAGCATTTAAAAACAGGCATCTGCGGCCTCCCAATCGGTTACGTCGTAGTGATAGCAAAACCGTCCTGCTGCGCGCGAAATGCCCACATAGGCACCGAAAACACGCGCCTCGTGCAAGAGGCGCATGCCGGGACGGGAAAGCAGCTCGCGCACGCCAAAGGCGTGCGCTGTGGCAATCAGCGGCACGCCCCCGATGTGGGCGGACACAATTTCCTGTGCCTCGGAAAGGTCGCCGACCTCATCCGAGATGATGACCTCGGCGGAAAGCGTGCGCGTGGCAATTCCGATGCCACGTCCACGCGGATAGCCTGAAAGGACGTCGATGAGAAGCCGTTCGCCCACAAAGCACCCAAGCTCTCCGCGGGTGTCTATGACGGCGGTGCGGCGCGGTCTGTCGCCCCCTGCAAGCAGGGCGGCAACACCGCGGAGGACGGTGGTTTTGCCTACGCCGGGCGGTGCGTACAGTAATATACCGCGCGTGCCGTGAAGTCCTTCAAACAGCGCGGCGATTTCACCGCCTACGGCGGGTGTACGGTGAGGCAGGCGAATGCATAGCACCGCGACCTCGGTAATGGCATTGATTTTGCCGTCCAGCACCGCCGCCCGTCCGCCTACACCGACGCGCACACCTCCCTCAAGCATGATGTAGCCCTCCTTCAGAGTGTCGTGATGCGCGTAGAGCGAGCCTGCACACATGGTAAGCAGCAGGGCGTCCAGCTCCTCGCCCGAAAGCACAACGTCGAGCAGGTGATTTTCTCCCGCCACCACCAGTGAGGCGGCGCGATTTCGCCTCACGCGCAATTCCTCGGGAAACAGCCCCTCAGGCACCGCACGCTCCGCAGCCGTCAGTAAACGCGGCGGAAGCATCGCGGGGAGTGGGGCAGGAAAGAGCACCCTGGCATCAACCACAATATGCTGCATGCTTCCACCCCCCTTTTGCTATTACCTTATGACGGTGGATACAGGGATAGAACACACTTGTCCTTTTTATCTGGTCTTATAAAATATTAACAATTTGGTTATTTTTTTAAGGCCAGCCGCGTGGTACAATAGCAGTATCAAGTAAAGGAGATCTATGACCTATGGCAAATATTACCGATAAAAAAGTGCTTACCGTGCAGGATATTTCCTGCGTGGGACAGTGCTCCCTGACCGTTGCACTCCCCATCATTTCTGCCTGCGGTATTGAAACCGCCATTTTGCCTTCTGCCGTGCTTTCCACGCACACGGGCGGCTTTACGGGCTTTACCTTCCGTGATCTTACCGAGGATATTCCTGCTATCGTTGACCACTGGGAAAAGGAAAAAATCAGCTTTGATGCGATTTACACGGGGTATCTTGGCAGCAAGCGTCAGATTGAGCTGGTAAAGGATATGTTCGCCCGTCTGACAGTAGAGGGCGGCCTTAAAATTGTAGACCCTGCCATGGCAGACCACGGCAAGCTTTATTACGGCTTTGATGAGGCCTTTGCCAAGGAGATGGCTACGCTTTGCGGCGAGGCCGATATTGTCATTCCCAATATTACCGAGGCGGCACTGATGACGGGAGCACCCTATATTGGTGAGGGCTATGACAATCAGTATATCCGCAACCTTGTGGACCGTCTTGTGCTGCTGGGCGCCAATACTGTGGTGCTGACGGGTGTCAGCTTTGAGGCTGACAAGCTTGGCATTGCGGTCTTCAGCAGGGGCGACAAGGAGATTTCCTATTATTTTCATGAGAGGCTTGCCCAGGGCTGCCACGGCACGGGTGATATTTATTCCTCTGCCTTTGTTGGTGCCTTGATGCGCGGCAGGTCTATGCTTGAAGCCGCGCGTATCGCCGCTGACTTCACGCTTGCAGGCATGAAGGCTACGCAGGGTGACGAGGCACACTGGTACGGTACCAAGTTTGAAAAGGCACTGCCCCTGCTGATTGACGCGCTGAAATAAGCTCAAATGCTTTGAAGATAAAAATCCCTCCGCTATGCGGAGGGATTTTTATCTATTTTCTGCCATAGCGCGGCGCGTCCTTCGGTGCCGCATTTTTGGATTACGCCAAGGTATTCAAGGACAGCGAGAGCGTTGTAAACGTCGTATCCCTTCAGATGCGTGATTTTCCCGAAGCTCTTGGCGGTGAAGGGAGCCTTCAAGCGTGCATCGGTGGGGAACAGTGCGGCGTAATCGGTGCGCTTACGCAGCCACAGTGTGTCAAGGAGTGCCAAGGGTATCAGCTCATAGCGGTGAGAACCGCGCTTACCCCTTCTGCCCCAGCCGTCAAGCAGGCGGAATTCCTCTGCCTCAAGGACGGGTAAACAGATTGCAAAGCGCTTCGTGCCAAGGTAGGGCAGGAAGGGCTTACATTGCGCCAATGCATGCAGGGGTGTTTCGTGTAGGGGAGATTTTTTGCGCGCGGTCGCCTCGCCTGTTTCGACGTCAAGCCAACTAATCCATTTTTCACGCAGGAGCGGGTGCAGAAGGGTGACGGGATATTCGGTTTCTGTCATATAAAAATCAATTTTTGGCCGTATTGGGTAAAGCTTACCTGTCTGCACCTCGAAAATTTCGCCATCCTTTGTGAGGATATCGGCAACAAAGCGGCGCTTTTTCTCGCCCTTACCCGTTATCTTTACCTCGTGACAGCGCGTATCCTCGCAAATCCAGCGCTTTAAGGTGCTGTGCAGGCGTTTTTCGGCAAGCAGACCGATGCCGTCCCTTGTTTTCACACGGGAAAGCTCCTCGCCTGCAAGGCGCAGAAAGCGGATTTTTCCAACGTCACTCACGTGGCAATCCCCGCAAACTGATTTTGGTAAAGTTTGGCGTATTCTCCGCCCGCGGCAAGCAGGGCATCGTGATCGCCCTGCTCGGCAATCACGCCGTCCTTTACCACCACAATCACATCCGCATCACGGATGGTGGAGAGGCGGTGCGCGATAATCAGCGAGGTGCGGTTTTTCATCAGGGAAACCATCGCCTGCCCGATTTTCATCTCGGTGCGGGTATCCACGGACGAGGTGGCCTCGTCAAGAATAAGAATTTTGGGGTCTGCCAATACGGCGCGTGCGATGGCCAATAACTGGCGCTGGCCCTCGGAGAGGTTACTGCCCGCCTCGTCAAGCACGGTGTCATACCCCTCGGGCAGACGTCTGATAAAGCTATCCGCGCGGGCATGGACGGCGGCCGCTACCATTTCCTCATCGGTGGCATCGGGGCGGCTGTACTTGATATTGGCACGAATGGTATCGTGGAAAAGGACGGTATCCTGCAACACGATGGCGATGGAATGGCGGAGCGTGGCCTTGGGAATATCACGGATATCTATACTGTCCACGGTGATTTTACCCTCCACCACCTCATAAAAGCGGGTAAGCAGGTTGACAACGGTGGTCTTGCCAGAGCCCGTTGCACCTACGATGGCGATTTTTTGCCCCGCCTTTACCTTGAGGTCAAGCCCCTTCAACACGGGCTCGCCCGCCACGTAGTGGAAGAACACCTTTTCAAAGGCAATATTGCCCTGAATATCTGCGGGGGTAAGGGCAAGCGTGCCCTCGTCAATCTCCTCCGCCTCATCCATCACGGCAAAGATGCGCTCCGCACCTGCAAGGGCGGTGAGCAGGGCGGAATACTGGTTGGCAATTTGGTTAATCGGGCGGGTAAACTTTTTGGAGTAGGCAAGCATGGATTGGATGTTACCGATACTGATACTGCCAGGGCCGCCAAAGAGTATCATGGCACCGCCCGTGGCGGCAAGTAACACGTATTGCAGGTTGCCGATAAAGTTCATCACAGGCCCCATCACGGAGCCCCACACGCGCGCACTGATGGCGCAACCGCGCAGTTCGCCACTGATTTCCGAAAAATGGCCAATGGCCTCCTGCTCCTTGCCGTAGGCTACCACGGTTTCATAGGAGGTAACCATTTCCTCCACCGTACCGTTCAGGGCGCCAAGCAGGCGCTGTTGCCTCACAAAGTAGCGGCGCATAAATTTGCCGAGTTTTGTGGAAACAAAAATGGAAAGCGGCACAGTTACAACCGCCACCAGCGTCATCAGGGGGCTTAATAAAAGCATCATTGCAAACGCACCCACAAGGGTGAGCAGTGCGGAGAAAAGGGAGGTTATCGATTGCGAAATGGCGTTTGATACGTTTTCCACGTCATTTGTCATACGCGACATAATATCGCCGTGCTTATGCGTATCGGTATAGGAAATGGGCAGACGGGAAATCTTAGCAAAGAGGTCGCTACGCAGGATATACACGGTGCGTTGCGAGAGCTTTGCCGCAATCAATCCCTGAAAATAATAAAGCACACTGCAAGCGGCAAAGATGATGCCCATTGCGATGAGGTAGGCGTTCAGGCCCGCCGTGTGCCCGTCACGGCCGAGGTAATCCCCGCCCTTAAAGTGGACATGGAAGGTGGTCTTGACGGCAATATCCGCGAGGGCGGTATCGTTTTTATCGTAATTATAAAGAATTTCCTCCGTTTCCGCATTGCGGTAAACGGGCTCAAAGGCATCAATGGCATTGCCCTGTAACAGGGGGCCTGCCAGTTCCGCCGCCGTAATGGCAAGCATCAGGACAACCAGTAAAATCAGGAGATATTTGCTGGCACCAATGTAGCGGAGCAGGCGGACGATGGCTTTTTTCATGTTTTTGGGCTTTTGCACGCTCATACGGCTGTGGGGGCCGCCGGGGCCACCCGGGCGCATATCAAAGGAAGGGGGCGGCGTGCCTCGTTTTCCTTGTCCGTTCATGAAAGGGCACCTCCTTTCCCCATCTGTGAGGCGTAAATGTCGCGGTATGCCTCGCTCAAAGTAAGCAGTTCCTCGTGCGGTGCGAGGTGGCGGATGGTGCCATCCTCAATTACTGCAATACGGTCTGCGTTTTTCACGCTTGCCACGCGCTGTGCAATCATAATGACGGTGGTATCCTTCATCTTTTCGCGCAGGGCCTTTTGGAGCGCTGCCTCGGTAGAAAGGTCAAGTGCGGAGGTCGCATCATCCAAAATCAGAATTTCAGGCTCGCGCACTATGGCACGCGCGATGGCGAGGCGTTGCTTTTGACCGCCCGAAAGGGATGCGCCCTTCTCGGCAACGGCGGTATCAAAGCCATCGGTAAAGCCGCCGATAAACGCATCCGCTTGTGCCACCCTGGCGGCGGCGCGGATTTCCTCCTCTGTGGCATCTGCACGCCCCCAGCGAAGGTTATCGGCAATGCTACCCGAAAACAGTTCGCTTTTTTGCAAAACAAAGCCAATTTTCTGGCGCAGTGCTTCAAGGGTATATTCCCTGACGGGGCGACCGTCTACCAAAATTTCACCTGCGGTGGGATCGTAAAATCGGGGAATCATCTGTACCAGAGAGGATTTACCGGAGCCCGTTGCACCCACAATGGCAAGGGTTTCGCCCCGCTTTACGTCAAGGTTGATATCGTGCAAAACGGGGTCGCCCGCGGTATCGGGATAGCGGAAGGAAACCCCGCGGAAGGAAACGGCAATCGCGGCATCCGTACCCGTTTTTTCACTGCCGCCAAGCACGACAGGCTCGGTATCCAGCACCTCGCGCACACGCGCGGCGGATGCAATGGCGCGGGAAACGGATTGGAACATCATCGTGACCATCATAATAGAGGTAATGACCTGCGTGGTATAGGTGACGGCCGCCATCACGTTGCCCGTGCTCATACCCGCCGCACCTGCGGCAAGGTTACTGCCGCCGATGTAAATAATGGCAATCACGGCAAGATTTTGCACAAGAATGAGAACGGGCGTCATCACCGCCATCAGGGAAAGCACGCGGTAGTTGATGCTACGCAGTGCGCTGTTTGCCTCGGCAAAGCGGGTGTTTTCGTAATCCTCCTGTACCGAGGCTTTGACGATGCGCGCACCGCCCACGTTTTCCTGCACCACGCAGTTTACGCGGTCAAGGCGCTTTTGCACCGTACCAAACAGGGGCACCGCGCGGGAAAGCACCAAAAGCAGGGTGAGGAGCAGGACGGGCAGGGAGATGAGCAGTACCACGCCAAATTTGACGTCAAGGGCTAAAAGGAATATCGTGCCGCCCACAAAAAACATTGGCGCGCGCACGAACATACGCAAAAGCATTTCTACAAATTCCACAATCATCGCCACGTCGTTGGTCATACGCGTGACCAGAGAGCCCGTGGTAAAGCGGTCGGTCTGCTCTATCGAGAGGGACATCACGCGGGTGTAGGCGGTGCTTCGCAGGTCGTTGCCAAAACTTTGCGCGGCGCGTGCGGCGGTATAGGCGCAAAGGGTGCCGAAAAAGCCGCCAATCAGGGTGACAACCAGCATCAAAACGCCAAAAAGGATAATAATATTAAGGGGCGTATAGCCGCCGTTTGGGTAGAAAATAGCAATCAAAAAGGAGGCCACGGGGCTTGTTACAATATCCTCGCCAAGAATGCCGAAGTTGACGATAAAGGACATCAAAAAGGGCAGACAGAGGTCGCAAAGCACCTCGCCAATCATCAAAAGCGGGGAGAGCGCGGCCGAGCGCCAATAGGGCCTTAAATAACGAAAAAGTTTTCTCATATCAGCGCTCCTTCAGGTTTTCGTACATACGGGAGAGGAGAGAAACGAGGGTTGCCTCCTCCTCGGGCGTAAAGCCCGCCGTTGCCAGAAGGTCGTTTTCCCCAATGCGTGCAAGATGCTCGCGGTCAAACGCGCACCCCTTTTCGGTTAGGGAAACCAGCATCACGCGGCGGTCTTCAGGAGAGGGCGTGCGGAGCACAAGCCCCTCCGCCTCCATACGGCGCAGTAAAATCGATACGGTTGGGGTGGAAAAATGCGTTTTTTCCGCCAAGATCAGTTGGCTTGCCTCGCCAAGTGCGGCCAAATGTGCCATCAGTACACGTGCGGCGTGTCCGCTCATCACACCCGTGGGCGCGTTGCCCTTGCGTACCCGATAGCGTAAAAGTCTTGCCACGTCAATCACCATACGGGGCGCTTGCGGCAGGCCCTGTAACTCGGCGCGTTCAGGCATTGGCACGAGGGGCGTGGCGTATTGCTCCTGCTTCATTTACGGTTGCTCCTTTCATTAATTTATTAGTAAACTAATTATATCAGAAAAAGGGAATTTGTCAAGCAAAACCCACGGCAAAAAACAGAAAAGACAAAAATACCTGCCAAGGCTTCTGTTAATTGTCACTGATGAAAATGCCCCAAGCTGTGCAAAGTAAATAGCGAGCTTGGCTTGAAGCTTTGAGGGGGCAAATAAAAATGGAACAAATCAGAAAAAGGCAGGGCGCACGCATTGTCGTCGCGCTGTTGCTGACGCTTGTGTGTATTTTCTCGTTGGCCCTGCCCATTTATGCGGCAGACAGGGCGGCGTGTGAGGAATATGTATATGTAGG
>JAZOSC010000114.1:0-6515 GCA_045656925.1 Eubacteriales bacterium
TGAAAAAAATCCCGGCTTCAAGCTCACCCTGCCGCTTGGCAAGCGTGTGCTTCTGGGTGTTTATTACGGTGACCTTTTAATGAGCCTTGTAAACCAATGCCGCCCCTACGAGGTCGTGCGCGGCTCCACGCAGGCACTGGCCGACAAATGGGTAGCACGGCTGACCGAGGAAATGAAATCGCGCAAGCACGCAAATTACAGAACCGCAAAAAAGCATTACATAGAAATATTACGGGATTTTGAGTTAAGCCTTCCCCGCACGGGTGAAAAAAAGGTTCGTGTCGGCATCGTTGGCGAGATTTTCGTGAAATTCTCGCCACTTGGCAATAACCATTTGGAGGATTTTCTGGTTGCCGAGGGCGCGGAAACCGTGATGGCAGGGCTTTTGGACTTTCTGATGTATACCGTCAATACCGCCGTGGTGGATTGTCGCCTTTACGGCATGATGCGCATACGCGCCGCCATCATGCGGCTGGCCTATCGGTTTCTGCACAAAAAGCAGCTTGATTTTATCAGAATGTACAAGGAAAACAGCCACTTTACACCCCCTACTGATTTTGAAAAAACCCGTGCTGCCATCAAGGGCTATATCAACGAGGGCGTGCAAATGGGTGAGGGCTGGCTGCTCACGGCAGAAATGCTGGAGCTGATTGAAAGCGGCGTAAGAAACGTCGTTTGTACCCAACCCTTCGGTTGTCTGCCCAATCACATTGTCGGCAAGGGCATGATGAAAATTATCCGTGAGCATCACCCCGGCGTCAACCTTGTCTCCATCGACTACGATGCGGGCGCCTCTCCCATCAATCAGGAAACCCGCCTGAAGCTGATGCTGGCAAATGCAGGTCGTGAGCTGCACGAAGCACTTGCCGCAGAGCGCACCGCAGAGGACACTGCTCCCGTTACTTAACAAATATGCCCCCACAGGCGCTGCCTGTGGGGGCGTTTCCTTTTCCTTTTGCATATTATGCTATGGAAAGGGGTGATTTTGATGCAATTTGACCGTAAGGCGCTTGACCGCCTGCTTTTACTGAATGACCGACAGCTTGAGATGGTCGTACGCAAGCTTGCCACCGACTATGGACTTGACCTTTCGACCTTAAACATCACAACAGACAATCTCAAAGGCTTACGCGAGGCACTGCGCTCTGCCACTGACGAGGAATTATCTGCCCTCGGTGACCAGCTTCGCCGCGGAGGACACACATCGTGAGCGACGAAGCACAGGTGCTTGCTGCCGATGGCCTGCCAGAGGAGGAATTTGCCCACCTTTTGGACGGCATCGGAAAGGTTGCTCCGCTATTGGGAAGGCTGACGGGAGCAGGCGCGCTCTCTCCGGCCGCCCGTGGACGAGAGGGGCTGCTGCTTGCCTTAAAGCCCTATCTTTCCCCCACGCGCTGTGAGGCCGTGGATTATCTCGTACGCATCGCACGCATCAGCGATGCGCTGCGTACACTGGGCACGGGCGAGCCACTGCCCGCGCCGGAAAGGAGGGTTTGATGTACATTCAACAGGATCAAGGCGTAGGAATACCCTTTACTGTTCCGAAGGGATACAGCGGAAGCGCCTTTCAGGAGCCACACCAAGAAACAAAAGATGCAGAAGAAGCATCACCCCCTGCACCCCGGGGGGAGGATACGCCCCCTAAAACCGATGAAGGAACTGAGGTCGCCGCCGAGGAAGCGCCAAGCGCCCCTGTCGGTGCCTTCGGCAAGCTTCCCTTTTTATCCGCGCTGCTCCCACCGCCCCGAAAGAAGAAAGAGGGTAGCGGATTGCCCGAATGGGCGCTGGTCGCCCTCATTTTTTTCATACTGAATGATACCCGCGACGGGGACCTGCTTCCCATTTTACTATTGCTTTTACTCTGGGACTGATAAAAACGCTCTCCTGTGGGAGAGCGTTTTTATTATAAAGGTAGATTATCCCCTGTATAAAGGCTCGGTGTAGACACCCGCAGCATGCAAAGCCTTGAAGCTCTCAATCACGGCATACTTATCCTCCTGATAGGTCACACCGAACCAGCGATCATTGGTAGTCAGCACCGAAACCGTAGCGGTTCCCCTCTGAATCATGCTGTCAATTACCCTGGGAAGCAGATACTCAGCCTTGATGTCCTCAGGCTTAAGAGCAGAAAGAAAGTCAACAAAGCCGCGCTCCAATTCCTCGAAAAAGTCGGGTGTCAATGCCCACATATTCATAGATACGATGGATTGGGGATCAATCGGCGTCCTTTTACCGTCCTCTTCCACTGCGGCACCCTCGCCATCATGCACAAGGCCGCTGGTTTCCGCAACGCTCTTGAGCAGGCCGTTCTCCACGCGGCAGACACCGCGGGTAACAGCACCGTTCTCGCTCAGGGTATTCTTCAAAATAAAGCCCGGCATACAGAATCTGTTGCCGTCCCCTGCATGCTGCAGAAGAAACTCGTGTGCAAGACGGAAGCCCTCCTTGCCATAATAATCATCGGCATTGATGACCAGGAACGGCTCCTTTACAATATCCTTGCAAGCAAGCACTGCCTGACCGGTGCCCCAGGGCTTTTTGCGGTCAGGAGGGCAAGTAAAGCCCGCGGGAAGGTCATCCTTCTCCTGAAACGCATAAGCAACAGGACAAATTTTTTCAATACGGTTGCCGATGATCTCACGGAAATCCGCCTCAAGATCCTTACGAATGATAAAAACAACGCGATCGAAGCCTGCCTCAAGCGCATCGTGAATCGAGTAATCCATAATAATCTCGCCGCCGGGGCCAACCGGCTCAAGCTGCTTGATGCCCTTGCCGAAACGGGAGCCAATGCCTGCGGCCATAATAACAAGACTGGTTTTCATGTTTGTTCTCCTTTCAGGAAGTGCCTCAAAGCATCTGAACGGCGCTCGCCTCAGATGAAGAAAAGCCTCCCCTTCATCATTTATTTTAAATTATTTTGTGCATTTTATACCGTGCGATGCTTGCGTGGCGGATGGTTCACAGCAATGCCGCAAACGGAAAGGTCAGCATCAGCCAGCGCCATGCGTGTTGCACGAAGCTCTCTCGCCCCTGTACGATGTGGGGCGGCAACCAGCAGCGTGGTATCAAACACTCTTGCCGCAAGCAATCCATCAGGGGCGGTTTCTATCGCGGGAAAATCTGCAATGATATAATCATATTTCGGGACAAGCTCCCGCAGCAGCTCCTGCATTTTTGCAGTCAGTGCCTTCTCCGCAGGGGAAATCGGCAAGACACCGATCGGAAGAATATCAAAGCTATACCCCTCTGCACGATGAATGAGCGCATCTGTTTTCCGCACACGACCGTCAAGAAATTCAGCAAGCCCCGGCTCTGCACCCTGTAAGGAAAAATATTTTTTATCACCGTTTCTCAAATCTGCATCTAGGAACAGCACCCGTGCGCCCACCGTCTTAAGAGACGCCGCAAGACCAAGCGCCACAAAGCTTGCCCCCTCACCGTGCATTGCCGAAAGCACCGCAACGGTCAACGCGCCCTGTGCGGGCTTCTCGGGCAGTCGCTCGCGCAAGGCAAAAAACGCCTCACTCCCGTCGGCAGGCGGCAGAATACAGGGTACAGCTGCCAGCACCGTATCATCGGGCAGCACACGTGCAATTTCATCACCGTCTGCAAGACGGTTGCGAAACAAGAAGCAGAGCAAAAACCAACAATATGTAAGAACCGCACCGCACCCCCCACAGATCGCCGCTGATACAAAGGGAGTGATTGACGCACGCGTCGCCTCACTTGCCACGTGCTGTGCTACCACACATCTGCGCGAAGGAGAAAGAGTAGGCCAGAAATGCTCTTGCAGGAACGCAGGGATCTCCGCCGCAAGTGCCGCAGCGGCTGCTGTAACCAGCCCCGGATCGCGGTGTGCCAGCGTCACGGTAAAGCTGGTGCTGTCGGTTGCGGTTGAAATCATCGCGCGCAAATCCTCACGCGTACAGGCAAGCCCATGATTGGCAATCGCACGGTCAAAAAGCATGTCAGCCTCACCGACCGTATGGGCATATTCCTTGGCAAGATTCTCTAAAACCGCCAGCTGCGAGGAGGTCAGGCCGTAGGTATCAAGATATTCCTCGGATTGCATATAAGGCACCCGAAAGCTCGCATCGGCACTGTATACAGTCGGCAACAGCACACGTGAAAAAAAGCCAAGCAGACCACCCAAAAGCAAGGCAAGCAGAATGGGCAGCAGCCGCTTTTTGCATATCATACCGAGATCGCCAAATGTCAGATGATCAATTTTCATGCGAATCCTTTCCATCAATAAGCAACTGATATTTTTATAAATTATACCACACGCTACAGTGAATTGCAAGTATCCGACACAGAACCGCATAAAATTTATTTTCCCCGATCTGACAGGATACTTGCAAAAAAACACATAATATGCTACAATATTTTATTAGATACGCAAGCGCACGCAAGGGTGTGCGAGGAAGCAATGGAAGGGGACTATACTATGGGTGCCTGGATCGACACAGCTTTTCGGGGAATCGACCTCTCGGTATTTGAAATCATGCACAGATGGGCAATGGCGGCAGGAGAAAGCGCCGGGGCGGAAATCACCTCATTTCTCACGCAGCTGATGCGCTTTATCAGCTTTTTTGCACATGATGGACTCTGTATGTTTGCCTTGGGCGGCTTTCTGATGCTCTTCCGCCGTACCAGGCGTGCAGGCATGTGCGTCTTTTTTGCCGTTTGCTGTGGCGGCCTCATCACAAATATCACTGTAAAGCCGCTGGTCGGGCGCGTACGACCTTATGCCAATATGGAGCATTTGGGTACACAGGTGCACGAATGGTGGGTTGCCGTCGGTGAAGCAAGAAAAGCAAAAAGTATCATAGGCTCCTTCCCCTCGGGACACACCACCTCAGCAACCGCCGCAATGGTTGGGCTTTTTATGACCACGCGAAAAAAATACACCTGGCCCGTACTGATCTTCCCCGTTCTGATGGGCATTTCACGCATTTACCTGATGGTGCATTACACCTCGGATGTGCTGGCAGGTCTGATTGCAGGCGCACTGGGTGCCATTGGTGCCTATTTCCTCACAAAACTGTTCTGGCATCTTATAAACAAGCATGCAGACACCCCATTTTGCCGTTTTATTCTTTCCTTTGATCTGATTGAGCTTTGTCGCCGTCTTTTTACAAAAAAGACCGCTTGATTTTACCTTTTATACACGTTAATACGGAGGTTTTTATGTCACCTACCATTTGGACAGCAGGCATCTATAATCTGTTTACGGGCGGGCTTTTCAACCTGCTGCGCGATACCATGAACCCCAATGAGCGCGGCGAGGCCCTGCTTGTTGGCTGCGGCCTGATTTTTGTCGTCATTCTGTCATATCTTTTAGGCAGCGTCAATTGGGCGCTGGTTGTTTCCCGCGTATTCTATCACGATGATATCCGCCGCCACGGCAGCGGCAACGCAGGCACGACCAACGTGCTTCGCACCTACGGCATAAAGGCAGCCATCGTCACCTTCCTCGGTGACGGCTTGAAGGGCGTGCTCTCTATCATCATCGCTTGTCTGATTTTTGGCTTCCCCATGACAGGCGGTGTAACCGAGGCAGGCTTCACTGCTTACGATATCCGTTATATTCACCTGATCACTGCCGCTTATCTCGCCGCATTCTTTGCAATGCTCGGGCATATTTTCCCCATCTTTTCAAAATTCCGCGGCGGCAAGGGCTTCGCCACCTTCCTCTTTACCGTTATGGCCCTGAACCCCATTATCTGTCTGATACTGATTGCCATCTTCATTATCATCGTCAGCGGCACGCACTTTGTATCCCTCGGCTCCATCGTCACCGTGGCCTTTTACCCGATTCTGCTCGGTAGCTTTGACGGTGCCATCTCGGGATACGGCATCAATACGCTTTTTGCCTTTCTGATGGGCGCAATCGTCATATGGAGCCACCGTGCGAACCTGAAGCGCCTGATCAACCGTACCGAAAATAAAACCTACTTTTTCAAAAAGAAGGCCACCCCGGGGAAATCGGAAGAAGATACAGCATGCAAATGAATCATGAGCTTGCCTCTCTTGTCATGCTGGCGGCATCAGGCGAGGCATTAAAAAAGCTGGTGCTGACCGAGCCCGCCGATAAGG
Source organism: Eubacteriales bacterium (assembly GCA_045656925.1). Taxonomy (GTDB): domain Bacteria; phylum Bacillota; class Clostridia; order Oscillospirales; family CAG-272; genus Firm-07. The sequence goes on from JAZOSC010000114.1 coordinate 6,103, forward strand.
AAACCCTGCGCGCTGTCGGCACGCTCCGTCGGGTTGGCGGAGGACTCTGCCTGCAAATGGAATGCTTTACGCGTGACGGCAAGGCCAGACACGAAAATATCCCCGTAAACGACGCGGGCGAGGCACACCTCGTCGCATATCTTGCGGCATACGGCCGTGCCAATCTCATAACCACCGCAGGCAACACCGAGCTGCGAAAAGCCAGGAACGGCGCGCGCATCCTGCTTGGCGGCGATAAGCTGCGCCGTAAGCTGACCGCCGGCAGTGCCGCCACGGTGCAGATTTCGGGCAACAACAAGAAAAAGACACATATCCTCACGGGAGATGAGCCGTTTCTGAAGCTGCTTGGCGTATCTGATGTAAACGGACGCATCTATGATAAAAAGGGCGCAAAATTCCGCCAGATCAACCGC
>JAZOSC010000115.1:0-3687 GCA_045656925.1 Eubacteriales bacterium
CCACACCAATACGCATCAGGCGCTGGCGCGGCAGTCGAAGCAATACAACCTGAATCATAGCAAAGAACAAAACAAGAAGCAGCAATGCCGCACCGACCTCGCGCACGATTTTCATAATCACCGCAGGCAACGCCGCACCGAGATGCGCCTCTACCGAATAATCAGGCAGCTCGTACAGAATTTCACCATTCGCAAAAAGACCGATGGCAAGCACCGCCAGCACAGGGCCGATAGAGCAAAGCGCCACAAGACCAAAGCTGTTTTCACCCGCATTTTTACCGCCGATTGTCGCGGCAATACCTGTACCCAGCGCCATAATAAAGGGAACCGTAATAGGCCCCGTTGTAACGCCGCCCGAATCAAAGGAGAGGGCCAGCATCGCCCCGTTTCCGCGCTCAAGAAGAAGCGCGGTAAGGGCGAAAATCAGCATATAAAAGATAAGAAGCATCTGAGAAAGCCCTGTTTTGGTAACGATACGCAAAATAGAAAGCACCAAAAAAACACCCACGCCCACGCCCACGGTAAGAATCAGGGCGGTTCCGTTTACCGCGGCACTGACCTGTGCGGCAAGCACAGAGAGGTCAGGCTCTGCAACGGTGATCAGTAAACCAAGCAAAAAGCTTACCGACAGCAGCAGGCCTATCTTACGCGACTTTGAAAGCCCTGCGCCAACCTGCACACCCATCGGTGTCATGGCAATATCCGCACCCAGATTAAAAAGCCCGATGCCAACAACCAATAAAAGGGCGCTGATCAGAAAAGCAATCAATTCCCTCGACGTCAGAGAAATCAGCGGTGTCAGGTGCAGCAGCAGCACAATTAATGTAACGGGAAACACCGAAATCAACGCTTCCTTGCACTTATGCAACAGTGGTTTGAGCATACACCCTCCTCCCCGCGACGCACGCGTAATAATATATATATTATTTTATAGCATTATATCCGTTTTGTCAACCGTAATACCAAAAAAGCAACAACTGAAATGAGAGCGCAGGGCACGACTTCTTCATATAATATTCATGAAGGAGGTGTGCATCATGCATATTACAAGCTACAGGGTGGCAGGATGTCGCGCCGCCCTTGGCCCTATGTCGGCCGCAGTGCGTGCCGAGCAGGCGCTGCTTGCGGCAGGAATTCCCGCACAGGTTGTCGCTCTGGAGCCAACGGAAACCAAGCGCGGCTGTGCCTTTGGAATAGAATTCTCCTGTACAAATGAGGGACGTGTACGCACCGCCCTGCGCGCAGCCCGTATACCCGTATCTCAATATTTTAAAAAGGGGTAACACGTGATTTATTTTGATAATGCGGCAACAACCTTTCCCAAGCCCGCCTGCGTCAAAAGCGCCGTTCTTGACTGTATGGAACACTGGTGCGGAAATCCCGGTCGCGGCGCCCACGCGCTCTCGCTTCTCGCAGCAAAGCAGGTCTACGCCTGTCGCGAGCAGCTGGCTGCTTTTTTCGGCTTATCCGATGCAACCCGTATCGTGTTCACGGGTGGTGCGACATCTGCCCTCAACACAGTCATAAAGGGGATACTGCGCGAAGGAGATCACGTGCTTTGCTCGGAGCTTGAGCATAATGCCGTATGGCGTCCCCTCAAGGCGCTTGCAAGAGAAAGGGGCGTGATGTCCGAAACCTTCCCCGTCGTTGGGCTGACCGATGCAGAAATTCTGCAGAAAGTGGCAAAACGGGTTAAGAAAAACACCCGTGCAATCATCTGCACCCATGCTTCAAACATCTGCTCGCTGACGCTTCCCATCGCAAAAATCGGGGCGTTTTGCCACCAAAACAACCTGCATTTTATTGTAGATGCTGCCCAATCAGCAGGGCATTTCCCCATCCATCTAACCGATATGCATATAGATGCGCTCACCCTGCCTGCACATAAGGGGCTTTACGGTATTCCGGGCTGCGGCGTGCTTGCGCTTGGAAAAGAGCTGCTTCCAAAGCCATTGATTGAGGGTGGAAGCGGAGTGAATTCCCGCGCCCCCTTCATGCCGCGCGAGCTGCCCGAGCGTTTAGAGGCAGGTACACTTCCCATCCCCGCCATAGCGGGCCTGCTTGGCGGTCTTTCCTTTGTGGAGGGAATTGGGCTTGACGTCCTGCAAACGCATGCTAAAGGGCTGTTTTTGGCCGCACGCGAGCGTATTGAGGCCCTGCCCTGCTATCAAGTTCTGGCAAAAGATGCCGCAGGCGCTGTGCTGCTCTTTCGGCACGAGCGGGCAAGTGCGGTAGCCGTTGCACGCGCGCTGTCAGAAAGGGGCATTTTTGTACGTGCGGGCCTGCACTGTGCGCCGCTTGCACACGATGCACTGGGAACGGGCCAAGCAGGCGGTGTGCGAATCAGTTTTTCCTATCATAACACCATAGCAGAGCTGGATACGCTTTATACCGTACTAAAAGAAATATAGCCTGAAGCGTCCCCCGACACCAGCAGAAATATTTATAACTGCTGACTGACGCCCCCAGTCTATGCTTTCACATAAAAAAACGGAGGCCGAAGCCTCCGTTTTTTTATGTGCCGTTGCGAGAACGCATCAGTCCTCGTCAACCAGGCGAATAATAGCCATCTCTGCAGCGTCACCGCGACGGGGGCCCATCTTGAAGATCTGGGTGTAACCACCGTTACGGTTCGCATACTTGGGAGCAATCTCGTTGAACACCTTGGTGACAACGTCCTCCTTGGTAATATATGCAAGAGCGGCACGACGGCTGGCAAGGGTATTCTTCTTGCCAAGCGTAATCATTTTTTCTGCCATGGAACGAACCTGCTTTGCACGAGCGAGAGTCGTTTCGATCGAGCCATTCTCAAGCAGGTAGGTCACAAGACCACGGAGCATAGCATTGCGATGCTCGGTAGGTCTGCCAAGTTTTCCGGGCATTGTATTTCCCTCCTATTTTTTTGCTGGTAGCCCCCGCTTACTCCTCTTCCCTTTTCAGGTCGAGGCCAAGCGAGCGCAATTTCTGAATAACTTCTTCAAGCGATTTCTTGCCGAGATTACGAACCTTAATCATGTCCTCCTCGGTACGGCTGATCAAATCCTCAACCGTATCAATGCCGGCACGCTTCAAGCAGTTGAAGCTGCGAACCGACATGTCAAGCTCTTCAATGGTCATCTCAAGGACCTTCTCTTTAATGGTTTCTTCACGCTCCACCATGATCTCTGCCTTCTTTGCCTCATCAGTGAGATTAACAAAGAGGTTGAGATGTTCGTTGAGGATCTTGGCTCCAAGAGAGATCGCTTCTTTGGCCGTCACGGCTCCGTTGGTCAGAACCTCGATGGTCAGTTTGTCAAGATCGGTATTGCTACCGACACGGGTGCTCTCCGCAGAGAAGTTCACCTTATAGACAGGGGTGTAGATAGAATCGGTGAAAATCGTGCCAAGCGGTACCGAAACGCCGCCTGCGCTCATCATTGCCAGCTGCTTATTGCGCTCCTGGGTAACATAGCCGCGACCGTGATCGAAGCACAGCTCCATATAAAAACGCTTATTATCTGCAACGGTAGCAATATGATGCTCAGGGTTCAGAATCTCAAGGTCGGCATCTGCCTGAATGTCACCCGCAGTCACATCGCAAGGACCGGTGACATCGATGACAACCGTCTTTGCCGTCGTGCTGTAAAGCTTGGCGGTGATACCCTTTACGTTGAGAACGATCTCGTTCACTGCTTCCTTTACACCGGG
>JAZOSC010000116.1:0-2702 GCA_045656925.1 Eubacteriales bacterium
GCCTCGCGTCTTTCATAACCTTCAAACTTTGCCATGATGCATTCCTCCTTCATTACTCTTTACGGGGGTCAATGTACTTGACGGCGTCAGCAAATCTACCGTAGGTACCCTTGGCCTTCTCGTAAGCTTCGTTGGGCTCCATGCCCTTCTTGATCATATCGGTCATCTTGCCGAGAGAAACGAACTCGTAGCCGATAACCTCATCATTCTCGTCAAGCGCCATACGGGTGCAATAGCCCTCGGTCATCTCAAGGTAGCGTACGCCCTTCTCCTTGGTACCGTACATGGTACCAACCATAGAGCGCTCACCCTTACCAAGGTCCTCCATGCCTGCGCCGATAACAAGACCGCCCTCAGAGAAAGCAGACTGGCTGCGGCCATATACGATCTGCAGGAACAGCTCGCGCATTGCGGTATTGATGGCATCACATACAAGGTCGGTGTTCAGTGCCTCCAGCAGCGTCTTGCCGGGAAGGATTTCTGCTGCCATAGCGGCAGAGTGCGTCATGCCCGAGCAGCCGATGGTTTCTACAAGCGCTTCCTCAATAATGCCGTTCTTGACATTCAGGGAAAGCTTGCAGGCGCCCTGCTGGGGTGCACACCAGCCCACACCGTGGGTGTATGCGGAAATATCGGTGATCTGTTTTGCCTGAATCCATTTGCCCTCTTCGGGAATGGGAGCGGGGCCGTGATCGCAGCCCTTCTTTACCACGCACATGTGCTGAACCTCAAGGCTCTGTGCGTAAGGCATTTCACTTACGTTGCTCATGTTTTTATCTCCTTTTTAAAATTGACTTTTATCAAACAGCAGCAAAACTGCGGTTATTCTACAATTGTACCGTAAACCTCACCAAAGGCGGCGGCAGCATTACACTCATCTGTATCAATGTGCATGGCAAGTGCAAACTTGGGGGAAACGCGTACCACAACATCATCAAAAATAAGCGGACGTGCGGTATCAACTCTGACCTTTACAACCTGCTTATCCGCAACGCCAAATGCCGCTGCATCGGCAGGCGTCATATGAATGTGGCGCTTGGCAACAATCGTGCCCTCCGCCATATCCACCTCACCGCAGGGGCCAACCAGCTTCAGGCCGGGGGTGCCCGCCACATCGCCGCTTTCGCGGACGGGAACGGCCTTCAAACCAAGAGTGCGTGCATCGGTAAAGGAAAGCTCCACCTGATCGGCAGGGCGTGTGGGGCCAAGGATACTGACCTTCAATTCTCCCTTGGGGCCAACCAGCGTGACCTTTTCCTCACAGGCAAACTGGCCAGGCTGGGAAAGATCCTTTTTATTGTGCAGAACGGCATCTGCGCCAAACAGGGCAGCAAGGGTTTCGGCTGTCACATGAATGTGACGTGCCGAGGTTTCAACAATAAATTTGTTTTGCATATTCACCTCTGTGTTTTCGGGCATAGCCCTTTTATACCACAATTCAGTATAACATATTTTTCCTGAAATGTAAATGCAAAAAACGCAAAACATAACAAAATTTTTTCTGGTTATACTACTAAAAAATATAAGGAGAAAATTATGAGTGCCGAACAGGAAAATAACGAAGCAAAAAAGAACACCGACGAGCTGACCGAAACGGGCAGCTGCACGGGCGAGCGGGGCATTGAATGCCTTTCCATCATCGGACAGATCGAAGGCCATTATATTCTGGGGGATAATCAGAAGGCCACCAAATACGAGCATGTGATTCCCATGCTGGCAGCGGCTGAGCAAAACCCCGCCGTGCAGGGTGTGCTTTTCATTCTCAACACCATGGGCGGCGATGTAGAGGCCGGCCTCGCGCTTGCTGAAATGATCGCCTCTATGAAAAAGCCGACCGCCTCGCTTGTTCTTGGCGGCGGCCACTCCATCGGCGTACCCCTGGCAGTTGCGGCAAAGCGCTCCTTTATCGTACCCAGCGCCACCATGACGCTGCACCCCGTCCGCATCAGCGGTGTAGTGATCGGCGCACCGCAGACCTACCGTTATCTGCGCGAAATGCAGGACCGCATCGTCGACTTTATTTGCCGTCACTCACACGTGAGAAAGGAGCTGCTTGTTGACCTGATGATGAAGCCCGATGAGCTTTCTACCGACATCGGCACGATCATTGACGGCAATGAGGCGGTACGCATCGGTCTTGTAGACAAGGTTGGCGGTCTTGCCGAGGCACTGGCGGCACTTGAGGAAGCGGCAACAGAAAAATAACTCGCAAGGGCGGTCGTATGGCCGCCCTTTTTATGTCAAGTTTCCATGACTTACCGCGTATAGTAGAAGCAAGAACAAAAGGAGGCAACACGGTATGGAAAAACTACAAATCGGGGATATCTGCCGTCGCACGCTGCGCCGTGGGGGAAACGCCGTGCTGACAACCGAGCTTCCCCTCGTTACGGGAAGCACACCTGCGGCAAAGCACACAAGAGAGCTGCTTGCCGCCCTTTCCGAGTTCGCTGAGCAGACACTGGCAGAAAAAGCGAATCACGCCCTCCTTGCCGCCGCAAGGGAGGGACGGCTTTCCTCCTTTCGCCCTTATGCACTGACTGCCACTCTTTATAAAAAAAGCTCCCGACACAGCGTACAGCTCACGCTGACGATAACACTATCCACAGGAGATACGCAAAGCAGCAAAGCCCTTACTTTTCTCTGGACGGCAGATGAATGCTTGCGTAAAGGGCGATTCGGGACAGCACACCGCATAAAAGCGC
>JAZOSC010000117.1:0-3983 GCA_045656925.1 Eubacteriales bacterium
ATGGCAGACACCAACGGAATATTCATAGAGATGGCCGGCTCCTCGCCCTTTCTGTAACGCACGAGAGGCGTTTTCAAGGAAACGTTGGCGGGAATGCACTCTGCCGAGGAATACCCCGGAACGAGCAGATATTCGTTAAAGGTGTGGGAAGGCTCTGCATAATAGAATGCCATGGCTGTACTCTCCTTTGCTTTGATAAAATGTAGCTACGCAGGATACTGTTATTTATTTATGTTATTATACAACAAAGACAGGCGTTTTGCAAGAGGATTTTTGATTTTATCTGAATTTTCGCGTTTTTCACGACGGACAGACGCGAGGGAACGTCGCTTTTTTACAAACTCCCCAAAAAAGTGACAGGATACGGCGTTTTTACTTGACTTTCGTGTGTGTGCCATGTATAATGATACTGTTTGAGAGGTACGATCCATGCATTACAACTATCACACACATACCTTCCGCTGTCATCACGCAAGCGGCACGGAGCGCGAATATATTGAAAGCGCCCTTGCCGCAGGCATCACAAAAATCGGCTTTTCCGAGCACATTCCCCTTGATTTCCCTGACGGTCATAACACGTATCACCGTCTGGCCACAGCAGAGGCAGGGCATTATTTTGATACCCTGCGCGCCCTGCGCGAGGAATATCGGGGACGCGCAGAAATTTTTATCGGCTACGAGGTGGAATATTATCCGCTTTATTGGGAGAAGCAGCTGCGGCACGCACGTGAGCTGGGCGCAGAATACCTCATTCTCGGTCAGCATTTTCTCAGAAATGAAGTCTACTTTGAAGCATCAACCTACGCCCCCTCGGCAAGCGAGGCGGATTTTATTACCTATGTGGATACCGTAATTGAGGCGATGGAAACGGGGCTTTTCACCTACGTGGCACACCCTGACCTGTTTTCCTTTACGGGCGATGCCATGCTTTACGCACGCGAAATGCGCCGAATGTGCGAGGCTGCAGTGCGTCTGGACGTACCCTTTGAATTAAATTTCCTCGGCATCCGTCAGGGGCGCCGCTACCCGAACGAGCGCTTCTGGCAGATTGCAGGCGAGGTAGGCGTTCAGGTAACCTTTGGCTTAGATGCACACGATGCAGCCGCCGCAGGTGACGTCGCTTCCCTGCCCCGTGCCATGGAGCTGGTAGAAAAATATTACCTGAATTATATCGGCGAACCGAAATTAATCAGAATTTAAGGATTGTTATGCTAACGATTATTGCTTTTGCAGCACTCCCTGTCGGCGGTATCCTATGGGCGTGCTTGCACACGCCCATACCCTTTTATATTGCAGCTGTCTTTACCGCCACGCTGCTTATCTGGGCAATCTCTGACACTCACCCGAAGTTAAATGCCCTTATTACCTTCGCTATAGGACTGGCAGGTGCAATGATGGTGCAAAAAACAGGCCCTATCTGGGTATGGAGCGCTATCCTTTGCTGGATTGGCTATATGAAAACCCACGGCGTATGGGGTGAGGTGGCTTACTTTAACTACATTATGCCCGATGAAAAAATCTACCGTTTTTTTGAGGAAGATGGCACCGATGGCACGCATCTGATTGCTACTGTGATTTCCATTTCCCTTTATCTGGCGGCAGGACTTCTGGCCTACCTGTGGGCGCCGCTTGCCTTTGTGGTTGTGGCTTTTCTTTTCTACCGTATGATCCGCGTTATCTGCGTAGCGAAATAGGAATAAAAAACGGACAACATCAGTTGTCCGTTTTTCTTTGTGGGGTATATTCCGAGAAAAATGCAGCACCCAGCACCAGCACCGCACCCGCGATGCCTAGGGGGGTGATAGGCTCCTTTATGAAAAGGGCGGAAAGCAATACCGCAAGCACGGGGTCAATATAACTGAAAATGGCAACGGTGGCCGAAGGCAGTTCGCGCACCGCGCCGAAATATGCCACGTAGGCGAGTCCCGTATGGACAAAGCAGACCACCAACAAGAGTGCAATGCCGAGGGGGGTAAACATCTCACGCGTGACCTCCTCAACCAATAACACATACGGGAGAAGCACCACAGCAGACACGGCAAACTGGCAAAGAGTTTTGGTCATGGCATCAATACCCTGCATCTTTTTATTCAAAATGATGATAGCGGCATACAGACAGGCAGCGGCAAGACCAAGAGCAATGCCGACAAGCTCCGTACCGCCTGAAAAATCGGCATCCAACACACCCGATACAAGCACCATGCCGCCAAGCGCCACCAGCGCACAAATGGCTTTTTTGGAAGTGAGGCGTTCACCGAGAAGCAGGGGTGCCGCAAGCACCAATATAATGGGGGCCATATAATACGAGAGTGTAGCCGCCGCAACGGTGGTGTATTTGTACGCCTCAAACAAAAGCACCCAGTTAAAGCCAAGGAATGTACCCGACAGCAGCAGGGGCAGTAAATTTTTCCTTACCGCGCCAAAATCGGGGCGACGGCGCAGAAGGCACAGACAGCAGAGCAAAAACAACGCACCGATAGACGAGCGCGCCAATGCCACCGTAGCTGAGGGCATGGGAATATAATGACGGAAAATGCCAATGGTACCAAACACCGCCATAGCTCCACCTAAAAGCAAACGGTCACGCAAACTACCCTTCATAGCAGCTCCCTTCCGAATGTACTTGCTATATCATAGCACAAGCAGAAAGAAATGTCAACAAAAAAGACCGCCCGAGGGCGGTCTTTTCTGCGCGTGGGTGTTGTCCCGGATTCCACCGCGTAAAACGCGGCACTGCTACGCAGTTCGACTGCGCTCAGAATGACAGGGACAGCATACACGCGTATAAATTAAAGGTTGTAGTAGCGATCGAACTCTGCAGGATGCGGAATCTTGGAAAGCTCGGAGCACTCTGCACGCTTCATTGCAATGAACTTCTCGATAAGGTGCTCGGGGAATACGCCACCAGCGGTCAGGTAGTCGTGGTCGGCCTCGAGTGCGTCAAGTGCCTCGGGCAGGCTGGTGGGCAGGCCCTTAAGCTTCTTCTTCTCCTCGTCGGAGAGGTGGTAGAGGTTGAAGTCGTAGGGGCCCCAGCCCTCTGCATGGGGATCGATCTGATTCTTAATGCCGTCAAGGCCTGCCATGAGGATCGCAGCATAGCAGAAATAAGGGTTACAGGTTGCATCGGGGTTTCTAAGCTCAAAGCGGCGCTTATCGGGGCTCTTTGCGTATGCGGGGATACGGATAACGGCAGAACGGTTAGAGGTTGCGTAGCCGACGGTTACGGGTGCCTCAAAGCCGGGGACAAGACGCTTGAAGGAGTTGGTGCTGGGGTTGGTGATGGCACAAAGCGATGCGATGTGCTTGAGAAGACCGCCCATGAACCAATGTGCTTCCTTTGAGAGGTTGGAGTAGCCGTTATCATCGGAGAATACAGGCTGTCCGTCCTTGAAAAGAATCATATGCACGTGCATACCGCTGCCTGCCTCACCATAGATGGGCTTGGGCATAAAGGTGGCGCTCTTGCCGTACTTGAGTGCGGTGTTATGAATGATATACTTGATCATCATCGTGGCATCGGCCATATGGACGACCTCACCAAGCTGGGGCTCGATCTCAAACTGACCGGAAGCTGCAACCTCGGGGTGATGATAGTTGATTTCAATACCCATCTCCTTCATCAGCATGCACATCTCGGAGCGGCATTCATAGGAAATATCAAAGGGCTTTGCGATATGGTAGTTCTTCTGCTTGGGCACGATAACGCCAAGGCCCTCGCTTGCACTGTTCCAGTAGGACTGCTGTGCATCAACGGTTGCGCTGATTTCACGGCCGCTGACCTCCCAGCCAACCTGGTCGAAAAGATAAAACTCAAATTCGGGCAGGATCTTCATCTCATCTGCCACGCCAAGATCCTTCATGTACTGCACAGCAGCACGTACGATATTACGGGGATATTGGGGCAGCGGTCTGTTTTCGGGAGAATCAATAATCATCGCATTACCCGTCATGGAAAGCGTGGGAATGCTGCAGAAGGGATCGAT
>JAZOSC010000118.1:0-2113 GCA_045656925.1 Eubacteriales bacterium
CAAATTCAGTTTATGATGGATCTGAAATCCACCATTCTCTGCTGCACTCCCTCCTATGCTGCATATCTGGCAGAGGCACTGAAGGAGCAGGGCTATACCCCCGACGATAACTCCCTGCGTGCAGGCATCTTCGGCGCGGAGCCGTGGACTGAGGAGATGCGCCGCGATATTGAGGCATCGCTTGGCATCAAGGCCTACGATATCTACGGTCTGACCGAAACCTCCGGCCCCGGCGTGGCATTTGAATGCTCCGAGCAAAGCGGCATGCATATCAATGAAGACCATTTTATCGCTGAGATCATTGATCCCGACACGGGCGAGGTTCTGCCTGAGGGCAGTCGCGGTGAGTTGGTATTTACCTCTCTTGATAAGGAGGCCTTCCCTCTGCTGCGCTACCGCACGCGTGATATCTGCGTGCTGCATTACGAGCCATGTGCCTGTGGACGCACTCATGTGCGTATGTCAAAGCCCATGGGACGCAGTGACGATATGATGATTATCCGCGGCGTCAACGTATTCCCGAGTCAGATCGAAACCGTGCTTCTGAACGAGGGCTATGCCCCCAATTATCTGATTGAGGTTGACCGCGTGGGCAACAACGACACACTTGACGTATACGTGGAGCTTTCCCCTGACCAGTTTACCGATACCGTGGGCGGCATTACCGCACGTGAAAAGGCCTTAGCAGGTGCGATGCGTACCATGCTGGGCATCGGCGCAGCAGTGCATCTCGTTGCCCCAAAGACCATTGCCCGCAGTGAGGGCAAGGCCAAGCGCGTGGTAGACAAGCGCAAGCTTCACGATTGAAAGGAGATTCCTTATGGCTATCAAGCAGCTTACTGTATTTGTAGAAAATCGCCAGGGCGCTCTGGTTGAAATTACCGACCTCTTTGCCATCAATCACATTGATATGCGTGCGCTTTCCATGGCAGATACGCAGGATTTTGGCATTCTACGCACCATTGTAAACAATACCGAGGAGGCCATGCGTGTTCTGCGGGCAAGCGGCCATCTGGTACAGACGACCGAGGTTGTTGCCGTAAAGATTGGCGATGCACCCGGCAAGCTTTCCGCCGCACTCCATGCCCTAAACGTTGCAGGCATCAATGTGGAATACCTCTACGCCTTCCTCGCACGTACCCAGCGCCACGCCTATGTGGTGCTTCGCGTTGCTGACAACGCAGTGGCAAGCGCCGTGCTTGAGGACGCAGGCTTCCATATGGTCAGCGAGGCAGATATTCAAAAGCTTTAAGTTGACGACAAAAAAGGCTCCGCCGTGGCGGAGCCTTTTTATCATGGCAGAATTAGTCGGCGTAAACGCTGACCTGCTTCTTATCCTTGGTTTTCTGCTCGAACTTAACCTTGCCCGAAATGAGCGCGAACAGGGTGTGGTCCTTGCCAAGACCCACGTTTTCACCGGGGTGAATGGCGGTACCTCTCTGTCGAACAATAATGCTGCCTGCCGTAACAGTCTGGCCGTCAGCAGCCTTTACACCAAGACGCTTCGACTCACTGTCGCGGCCGTTCTTGGTGGAGCCTACGCCCTTCTTGTGGGCGAAGAACTGCAAGCTGATTCTCAACATAGCGGTGTAATCCTCCTTAAAATATTTGGATGCTTCCCGGGGGAAGCGTACGGATTATGCTTTGTATTCCCTGTTTTCAACCTTAACATTGAAGCCGCCGTCACCCGTAAACTCATACATATCATCATGCAGGAGCATATCCTCAAGCATTTTGTAGTAGGTAAGGAACAGACCCGATACAGCAAAGCGCACGCGGTCATCCTCCTCATAACGGGGGAGTGCGGAGGGGGAACGGACGGAAATTACCGCTTCTGCATCGTTGATATCGTAAACAATTTTACCGTGATAGATATCCTCTACCGCATCAACAATGTACATAGTAATCGAAGAAAGCATGGCACAGAACGGATCATTACCGTACTCACCAAAGCCAACATGGCCCTTCTCCTCAAATCCGTAAAAAATTCCGTCTTCTCTGAAAAATGTGATGGTGGTCATTGAGATTAGCCCTCAATAGCCGTAATCTGAACCTTAGTGTAAGGCTGACGATGGCCCATCTTCTTCTTCTCGTTCTTCTTCGACTTGTACTT
>JAZOSC010000119.1:0-10244 GCA_045656925.1 Eubacteriales bacterium
ATAGGCGGTGGAGCCTGTGGGGGTAGACACGATAACGCCGTCTGCACGGTAAAGCGTCACCAGCTCGCCGCCTGCATAAAGCTCCAGGTCAACGATACGGGCAACCGAGCCGTTGGAAAGCACGGCATCGTTTAACGCATAGCCCTCGGCACGGATACCGCCACCCTCGCGCTTCACAGCGACGTGCAGCATCGCACGGCGGTCGATCTCATATTCGCCTGTAAGCAGACGCTCCAATAAGCCAATCTCGCTCATTTCAAGCTCGGACATATAGCCGAGATGCCCCATATTGATACCAAGCAGCGGCTTGCCGCAGGGTGCGGCACGGCGGGCGGCATCTAAAAGCGAGCCGTCACCGCCCAGCACCACAATGGCCTCTGCCTCGCGGTAAAGCTCCTCAAAGGGAAGATAGACGTACTCGCGACGGTTGCGATGCAGACGGAAGATGCGATCCTTGTTCTGCGAGGCGATCAGCACGGTAGCACCAAAGCCAACCAGTGCCTCCGCCACGGTCAGCGCGGCGTTTGCCTTCTCATGAATATTGAAATTTGTAATAAGGGCTATGTTTTTCATAAAAGTCGTATCACCGCCTTATTTTTAACTGTATTTTCTACTGCCACAGGAGAAAGTGTTGAAGTGCTTATGCTTCGCACAAAATATGCAAGATATTCCTCGTTTCCGTCCCCACCTAAAATTGGTGAGGGGGCAAGCCCTACGGGGGAAAGCCCCGCCAGCACCGCGGCATCCAGCACACGTGCGATGGCACGGATACGGTCCTTCGGCGCACGTACAATGCCCTGCTTATTGAGCGCGGCGCGTCCCGACTCAAACTGCGGCTTGATCAGCGTAACGGCAATCCCTCCCTCGGCAAGCACCGAAGGAATCTGCGGCAGGATATAGGCTTGCGAAATAAAGGAAACATCCATCACAACGATATCAACCTCGCCGACGTCACGCTTGGAAAGCGTACGGGCGTTGTATTTTTCTATATTGGTGACACGGCTGTCAGCAAGAAGCCTTGGGTGCAGCTGTCCCGTACCCGCATCAAGTGCCACAACGTGTGCCGCCCCGTGCTGTAACAGGCAATCGGTAAAACCGCCCGTAGAGGCGCCGATATCAAGCGCACGCAAATTCTTCACGTCAATCTCAAAAAGAGAGAGCGCCGCCTCCAGCTTTTCGCCGCCGCGACCAACGTATTTCTTTTCGACAACTGAAATCAAGGGTGTCCCTGTGATTTCCTTTGCGGACTTCGTCACCACAGCACCGTTTACCGTAACAAGCCCTTCCTCTATCAGTCGTTTTGCGCTTTCACGGCTTGCGGTAAATCCATTTTCAAGCAAATAACGGTCAAGACGCATATCAGGCTGCCGGGAAGATGATCGGGAAAAGCCAGAGCTGGCAAAAAAACGCCATGGCAGTACCCAGCACAGCTCCCGCAAACACCTGCAGGGGCGTATGGCCGAGCAGCTCCTTCAGCAGCTCAAAATCAAAGCCCTTCTTCTGGTTCATTTCCTGTGCGACGCGATTGATCACGGCCGCCTGCTTCCCCGACTCACGTCTGACGCCTGCGGCATCGCGCATGACCACAACGGCCAGAACGCCCGAAATGGCAAAATAGGTGCTGCCAAACCCGTAAAGCAATCCGCAGGATATGCAGGTGGCGCAAACAGCAGCGGAGTGAGAGCTTGGCATACCGCCGCTGCCAACAAGAAAATTGCTGACGGAATTCCCCTTCAGATGCATGGGGTTTGTAAAAAGCTTGATAATCTGCGCGATAATCCAGGAAAACACCGCACACATCATCACACGATTGGTAAACAAATCTACAAGGCTTTGTCCTACAATACTCATCGTTAACTCCTTCTGCCGAGCAAGCTATCGGCAAATTCAATGAAAAATGATGCACCGGGCAAATCACAGATAGCTGCCTTGGCATCCTCATTAAAGCGGCCTGCAAGGGCGAGCGCCTCGTTAGGAGAATAGTAGCGCATAAAAGTCGTTTTATCCATATCAGACAGCACACTTTTCCCTGCTGTTTCCACATCAGCGGTTACGTCAAGCACATCGTCCACAATCTGAAAAGCAAGGCCTATGCCCTCAGCATATCGGGTGACGGCCGTCATACGTGTATCGTCCACCGAAACACCTGCAACAATGGCGCCAAGCCTTGCGGCCGCCACAATCAACGCGCCCGTCTTACAACGGTGAAGCTTCATCAGCTTTTCAAGGGGAAGCAGTGTACCCTCTCCTGCAAGATCCATCACCTGTCCGCCAATCATACCGAAGGCGCCTGCCGCACGGGCAAGCTCGCCCACCGCATCACGTATCTGTACGGGAGATAACGGTGCTTCGGCAAGCACCGCAAAGGCACCTGTCAGCAGTGCATCGCCCGCAAGCAATGCGGTCGCCTCATCAAAGGCCTTATGGCAGGCGGCTCTACCGCGACGCAGGTCATCGTCGTCCATACAGGGCAGGTCGTCGTGAATGAGAGAATAGGTATGCACCATTTCCACCGCCGCGGCAACAGGCAGGGCCGCTGCGGTGCTTCCGCCAAACAAACGGGCAAATTCAAGCACCAACGTAGGGCGTACCCGTTTTGCACGCGGTGCAAGCAGGCTATATCTCATCGCCTCGGTTAAAACGGCAAAATCATCATCGCTTTTCTCACATATGCGTGCAAGCTCCGCAGCTACAAGTGCGGTGTTCTCCGCCAGACGTGCGGAAACATTCATGCCTCACCCTCCGCAAAGGGGGTAGCAATCACACCATCCTCCCCGTCACGCACCAGCGTAATACGGGCCTCGGCATCGTTTAATTTATCGTGACAAAGCCGAATCAGGGCCATACCCTCCTCGTAGGCGGCAAGCGACGCATCCAGTGATACGCTTCCCTCCTCGAGCATCAGAACAACCTCCTCAAGCCTTGTCATAGCGGCCTCAAAGCTCATTTCCTTATTCATTTTGACTCACTTTCCCGAGTGGACGTTACCGTCGCACCCGCTACACCGTCCGCAAAGCGGACTGTAATAGACTCTCCCACCGAAATATTCTGCACCGAGGACACGGCGTGTCCCACGTTATCAAGCACGGCAGCATAGCCGCGTGACAGCACTGCAAGCGGATTCAAGCTCTCCATTTTTCCGCAAAGCGCGGCAAAACGGCTCTTTTCCTTTGCGGTAAAGCGCGCAAATGCGGCATCCAGCCGCTCGCCTGCATAAGCAAGTGCCATACGCTTGTCCTCAACGTAATTGAGGGGTGAGCGCAGCGGACGCGCGGCGGCAAGTGCCGTCAGCGCACGCCGCGAAAGGTCTATCCTTACGTTTACAGCCCCATCTAACACGCGCGCATGCGCGGTAAGCTTACCCAGAAGCACCGAGCAGTCAGGCACGGCAAGCTCTGCAGCAGCCGACGGGGTGGGTGCGCGCAAATCTGCCACAAAATCGCAGATGGTAAAATCGGTTTCATGACCGACGGCTGAAATCACGGGAATTTCCGATGCCGCCACGGTACGGGTAAGCATCTCACTGTTAAAGCCCCACAAATCCTCGGCAGAGCCGCCGCCGCGCCCGATAATGATAACATCAACGGGCATCTTTTGATTGAAAAATCCGATGCCTGCGGCAAGACTTTCGGGAGCCTCTGTCCCTTGCACCAACGCAGGGTACAGCAATATCTCCGCCAAGGGATAGCGGCGCGAAAGAATACTAATAATATCACGCACTGCAGCGCCCGTGGGCGAGGTAACTACACCGATACGGGCAGGATAAGGCGGCAAAGGACGCTTACGCGCCTCGTCAAACAGTCCCTCGGCAGCAAGCCTTGCCTTTAATTGCTCAAAGGCAAGATAAAGTGCGCCCAGACCGTCGGGCTGCATATCATCAACGTAAATCTGATACTGCCCGTCGCGCGGAAAAACCGACACCCTGCCGTGAAGCACAACCTTCATACCGTTTTCGGGCAGGAAGCGCACGCGCTGCGCGTTGCTGCGAAACATCACGGCACGCACCGTGGCCGTTTCATCCTTCAAGGAAAAATAAAAATGTCCCGTGCGCTGATGATTGGTGAAATTCGAAATCTCGCCGCGCACGTAAATATCTGTAAGAATCGGATTACTCTCAAAGACGAGCTTCAGATATTCATTTAGCCCTGTAACTGTGAGGAGATTCTCTCTCATATCCGTTTCCCTTTCATACAATCAGTTTGCCTTTGCGCGGCAAAGGAGGGCTACCCCCGCCGCATTGTCGGCGGAAAATGCAGGCTCCGCAAAATACACATCAGGGCCAAGCCTATCGGTCAGCGATGCGGCAATAATGCGATTGCTCATCACGCCCCCTGCAAATACGAGAGGAAGCGGCCCGTAGGCTTCACGCAAATAGCTTGCCAGCGCAAAAAGCGTATCGCCGATAAAGCGCAGCACAAATGCCGCCACCAGCGGCTGATCACCCGTTTCCCTCAACAATGCCGCCGCCATATTTTCAAGTCCTGAAATATGACATTCCCCTGCCCTTACGCTGATACGCGGACGGGGGACAGGTCGTTCGTTTTCCCTTGCCAGAGCCTCAAGCGCGGGGCCTGCGGGGAAGGATAATCCCATCAGCACACCAATGCGGTCAATCGCCTGCCCTGCATTCAAATCCCGCGTGCCGCCCAGCTTTTTCACGGTAAAGGCTGTGCCATCAGGAGTGGCAAGCAGCATTTCAGTGGTGCCACCCGACACGTGAAAGGCACCAAATGGCTCACCCGTTACAAGCGGTGCACCCGAGGAATGGAGTGCGGCCATCAGATGCCCGTCCTGATGCGAGGTTGTATAAAGCGGAATATCCCTTGCCGCAGCAATCGCGTGTGCCGCAGCGACACCCGACAAAAAGCAGGGCATATAGGATTCCGCCATGCCGCGCGGCCTGTCTGACACGCAGACAGCCACGGGGGTATACTCCTTTAAAATCTCACCCAGCCTGTCAAGCAGCACGGGCAGGTTTCTTGTGTGTGCAAATACCGCATCACTTTGTCTGAGGCCGCGCTCACCTGCCTTGACAGGCAAGGGGGCCTTCAGGTTTGCAACAATTCTCCCATCGCCGTCTGCAACGGCGACCGAGGTGGTATAATTGCTGGTATCAATGCCAATATAGCAAGGGCGCATCACGCGTTACCGAACAGCTCTTCCTTGACGCTGTTGAGCACGCCGTTTAAAAAGGCCCTCGCGCTCTGCTCATCAAATTTCTTACAAAGCTCCACCGCCTCGTTAATGGCAACGCCCGCAGGGAGCGACAGGTAACGCATCTCAAAGATTGCAAGGCGCATGATCGAACGGGACACGCGCGAAATACGCGAGGTCTTCCAGCCCTTGGCATGCTTGCCGATCAGCGCATCAATCTCGTCAAGATGCTCCGCTACACCGAAATAAACATCGCGCACGTAATCGTCCGCTTCAATTTCACGGTTCTCGCAGGACAAGGTAAAGATATCCTCTCTTGAGTCGGAGGTTTTAAATTCAGTTTCAAAAAGTAAGGTGAATACCGCCTCACGCGCTTCTCTTCTGTTCAGTGCCATATTGACTTATTCCTTTGCAGATAATAGTATATTTTATCTATATGAGTATTATAACGATTCACAAACGCCTTGTCAATAGGATTTGCCGATTATTTGCATATAATTATGCATAATATGCATAAAAAAAGGGCGGCCACACCGTGTGGTCGCCCTTTTATCGCCGTCAATCCTCGGCTTGCTCGCTCAAAATTTCAAAATCCTCCTTGGACGCACCGCAAAGGGGACAGGTGTACCCCTCGGGCAGATCTTCAAAATCCGTGCCCTCAACAATACCGTTTTCAGGCTCACCGTTCTTGGCTACGTATTCGTAGCCGCAAAGCGCACAAACATATGCTGCCATACTGTAATCCTCCCAAAAAGATGTTTGGCATTATCTATCATAATCCGCCGCTGCCAAATTGTCAAGAGAAATACAGCTGTTTTCAAAATTTTTTCAGGCTTCCCCGAAAAGATTGTTTTCCTGCATGTAGCGACGGGCAATATCCGCAATTATCTGCGCGGTGCCCTCTATACCCATCATACCGCTGTCAATTGTCAGATGATAGTTTTCGCACTTGCCCCATTTTTTGCCCGT
This sequence comes from Eubacteriales bacterium, assembly GCA_045656925.1. Lineage (GTDB taxonomy): Bacteria > Bacillota > Clostridia > Oscillospirales > CAG-272 > Firm-07. The sequence continues at coordinate 6,124 of JAZOSC010000119.1, forward strand.
ATAAAAATTATAGTAATTGACACGGCGCTTGTCGGTCTTGTTAATCAGTGTCAATGCCTCGGAGCGGTCAATCCCAAGCTCCTCGCTGATTCGAGAAACGCGCAGCTCCTTATCAGCATACACAAAAATGCTGATGCGGTGAGGGTGATTACGCAGGACGTAATCTGCACAGCGACCGACAAAAACACAGTTCTCCTCCTCAGCCGCCTGTTTGATAATATCCGTTTGCGTAATGAAAAGCTGATCGTTAATCGGTACATCTACGCCGAAATGACGTGCGCTGTACAAGGACGAGCCCATGGCAAGTGTATAAAGCAGGCTGTTGGTTGCCTTTTCGTCCACACGGCGCAACGCATCGGGATTGATGCCGTTCTTCTGTGCAGCCATAAAAAGCAGCTCCTTATCGTACACACGGAAGCCAAGCAGCTCACCCAAGCGGTCACCAATATCCTTACCACCGCTGCCATACTGTCTACCAATCGTAATGGAAAGCTTATTTGCCATAATCCGGTCCTCCTTTGACGGGCTTTTCTGCTTACAGCTTAATTTTATCATATTTTTGGCAACTTGTAAAGAGGATATGTGTGCTAACGGAAAGAAATACCGAATAGATTAGGACGAGGTGAGAAAAAATGAAAACAAAACAGCAATATTTTTACAATGCCCTGCTGCTGACTGCTGTGACTCTGCTGATGCGTACGGTAAGCGTTGCCTTTAACGTCTATATTTCAGGAAAGGTCGGGCCTGAAGCAATGGGATTGCTATCCCTGGTTGGTGGCGTATACGGCTTTGCCGTTACACTGGCAACCTCAGGCATTCATCTTGCCACCGTACGCACCGTGGCAGAGCGTATGCAGAAAACGGGTGGCGCCGAAAACGGACGCTGCCTTAGAGCATGCCTCGCATATGCGCTTTTTTTCGGTAGCCTTGCGTCCACCCTGCTTCTCATGCTGGCACGCCCCATCGGGCTGCTTGCACTCCGGGATGTACGCACCGTAAACGCCTTGCGGATGCTTGCGCTCACGCTGTTGCCGATTGCCGTTACCACGGTTTTCAACGGCTATTTTACCGCTGTCAGACGCGCCTTTAAAAACGCCATCGTTCAGGTGTTAGAGCAGGCAATCAAAATTTCACTCACCACCTATCTGCTCCTTTGCGTTGCTCCCAAAACCGTTGAAGGCAGTATGCTTGCCATTCTGTTTGGCGGTGCAGTGGCAGAGAGCATGAGCCTGCTGCACAACCTACTGCTTTACCTGCTTGACAAGCGCTGCCACAAGGTGGAAAACAGGCAAAAAAGCTCATCCCCCCTGCGGGTAGCCGCAATTGCACTCCCCGTTGCTATCAGTGCATATATGCGGTCAGGTTTACTAACAATAGAACATATTTTAATCCCAAGAGGTCTGCAAAGGTACGGAGCAGGAAATTCTGCTGCACTTGCCGCATATGGCACAATACAAGGAATGGCCCTGCCGGTGGTGCTTTACCCCGCCGCCATTCTCTCCTCGTTTTCCGCCTTGCTTATCCCCGAAATCACCGAGCAGAATGCCGCAAAAAACCACAGAGAGATTCGTTACATCGCAGGACGCGCCTATCAAATGGCACTTCTTTTTTCCATCGGAGCCGCAGCTGTCATGATTTTCCTCTCAGAGGAGCTGGGTATGGTGCTGTACGGAAACGCCGAGGCAGGACGCTTTATCTCTCTGCTCGCGCCGCTGATTCCCGTGATGTATCTTGATACTGCCACCGATGCACTTTTGAAGGGACTTGGCGAGCAAGTGTATTCAATGAATGTGAATATTCTCGATGCGCTGGTATCGGTGCTGGCTGTCCTCATACTCGTCCCCATTATAGGAATCAACGGCTATGTGGTCACCATTTATATAACCGAGCTGCTAAACGCCGCACTCAGTATTTGCCGTCTGTTAAAGATCAGCGGCTTTCGCCCCAAAGCCCGTCAACTGCTACTGCGCCCATTAATCGCCGCCGTGGGGGCCACCCTGCTCGGCAAAATGCTGTTTACTGCGATATTCCCCGCCCACGTTTGCAACGGCGTAACACTCACCCTGCATATTTTAATTCTGGTGGTTTTATACGTTCTGCTACTATTTACGGTGGGAGGACTACAAATAAGCGACGTGCGCTGGCTTTCAAGCTCGCTATTTGTAAAAAAAGGCCAAAATAAAACTTTAGTTTAACAGTTTTTTTGCAAGTTCATAAGCAAAAACTTGCAAAAAAATCAAGATTTATTCAAGCAAAAAACCATATTCATAGAATTAAATTGTTAACATTCTGTAACCTTTGAAAGATTTAATTGCAAATTGTGCAAAAATGTAGTATAATGCAATATGTAAATTGACTGGTAAACAGTCCCAATACAGGAGGAGAAAAATTATGGCTAATTTGACCACCAATAAGCACGTCCTTTCTTGGATTGATGAGATGGCCGCTATGACCTGCCCCGACAATATCGTCTGGATCGACGGTACCGAGGCACAGGCTGAGGCTCTGCGCGCAGAGGCTTGCAGCACCGGCGAAATCATCAAGCTGAACCAGGACCTGCTTCCCAACTGCTACCTGCACCGCACCGCCGTTAACGACGTTGCACGCGTTGAGGACAGAACCTTTATCTGCACCACCAAGCGTGAGGACGCAGGCAACATCAACAACTGGATGGCTCCCGCTGAGATGAAGGAGAAGCTCTTCAAGCTCTACAAGGGCGCAATGAAGGGCCGTACCATGTACGTTATTCCCTACTCCATGGGCGTTGTCGGCTCTGACTTTGCAAAGTACGGCATCGAGCTTACTGACTCCATCTACGTCGTTCTGAACATGCTCATTATGACTCGCGTTGGCACCGACGTGCTTGAGGCACTTGGTGACAGCCCCGATTATATCAAGGGCCTGCACGCAAAGGCTGACATTGACGAGGCTAACCGCTATATCACCCATTTCCCCGAGACCAACGAGATCATGTCCGTTAACTCCGGTTACGGCGGAAACGTTCTGCTTGGTAAGAAGTGCTTCGCTCTCCGTATCGCTTCCTACCTCGGTCGCAAAGAGGGCTGGATGGCTGAGCATATGCTCATTCTTGGTGTCAAGTACCCCAACGGCGAGAAGAAGTATATCACCGCTGCATTCCCCTCCGCTTGCGGTAAGACCAACCTTGCAATGCTTATTCCTCCCAAGGCTCTCAAGGCTGAGGGCTATGAGGTTGAGTGTGTCGGCGACGACATTGCTTGGCTCCGCGTCAACAAAGAGGACGGCAAGCTTTATGCCGTCAACCCCGAGAACGGCTTCTTCGGCGTTGCTCCCGGCACCAACGAGAAGTCCAACCCCAACGCACTGCACACCTGCCTGCGTGACACCATCTTCACCAACGTTGTTCACAACACCGCTGACAACACTGTTTGGTGGGAAGGCCTCAACGATACTCCCCCCCAGCCCGGCTTCGCAATTGACTGGAAGGGCAACCCCTGGGATTGCACCAAGTACGACAAGAAGGATAAGTCCACCTGTGGCGCACATCCCAACTCCCGCTTCACTGCTCTTGCTAAGAACTGCCCCTGCATTTCTCCTGAGTTTGACAGCCTGAAGGGTGTTCCCGTATCCGCTATCGTATTCGGCGGCCGTCGTGCAAAGACCGCTCCCCTGGTTTACCAGTCCTTCAACTGGCAGCACGGTGCCTTCGTTGGCTCTATCATGGCTTCCGAGACCACTGCAGCTGCTGCAGGTGCCGTTGGCGTAGTTCGCCGCGACCCCATGGCTATGCGTCCCTTCGTTGGCTACAACATGGGTGACTACTGGCAGCACTGGCTCGATATGGGCAAGAAGATCCCCAACGCTCCCAAGATTTTCCACGTCAACTGGTTCCGCACCGATGACGAGGGTCACTTCATCTGGCCCGGCTTCGGCGACAATATGCGCGTTCTTCTTTGGATCCTTGCACGTTGCGAGGGTAAGGTTGACGCCGTTGAGACTGCAATCGGCTACGTTCCCAAGGCTGAGGACATCAACATTGAGGGTCTTGAGGACATTACGCTTGACACCATCAAGGGTCTGCTTTCTGTTGACACCGCTTCCTGGAAGGAAGATATCGCCAATATCAAGGAGTTCTACGCACA
>JAZOSC010000120.1:0-5964 GCA_045656925.1 Eubacteriales bacterium
GCTTTCGCCACGACATCGGCTGTTATCTTTGTTTTGCCGCGATCAATTAAAGCTTAACTTCAATCTCAACGCCGGCGGGAAGCTCGATATTCATCAGTGCATCAACAACCTTCTGAGAGGGCTTGATGATATCGATGAGTCTTTTGTGCGTGCGCATTTCAAACTGCTCACGGCTATCCTTGTACTTGTGCACAGCGCGAAGAATGGTGATGATCTCCTTCTTCGTGGGGAGCGGTACGGGACCGGAAACGGCGGCGCCGTATCTCTTGGCTACTTCTACGATCTTCTCCGCAGCGGTATCGATGAGGGTGTGGTCGTAGCTCGTCAGTCTGACTCTGATCTTTTCCTTGACTGCCATTTGTTTTGCCTCCTTTTTGAATTTTGCGAACCTTACGTGCGCGTCTTATATTAAATGAAGACTTTGCAGCACGGCCCGCGGTTCAGATTGGGGCGAGAACGCTGTAACACGCACCCACGCGTTTCTTTTGCTACCCGACAAAAACCGGATTTGCCCACACCAGCATCGCATGGGTAGTTTCCGGGGGTTAGACTGTCAGATGCAAAATCACACGCATTTGCTTGTCCCTGCGTACTCTTTCGCCCGATTGACACGGACATACTCTGCGAAAATTTACCCGCTTACGCGGCAACCTCTCGCTTCATCGCATATCAGACTTGAACATTTTATCATAATACGCCCAAAATTGCAAGTGTTTTTCAATATTTTTTATTATGCAAAACATAGAAATTTTCAAGAAAACAATCGTGGTTTATTGGCATTTTTCACAAAGCAAGGCTATATTTAGTGGAAAAATCACCGTTGTACACCACATTTTGATAAAGCCAACCGCCATCGGGCGTAGGCTTTTGATAATTTTCAAAATATTTTGTTGCGTTTTTGAGAAACAATCATTAATTTAATCTTGCTTTTCGCAATTTTGCCGTAAATTCCCGCACAAAAATATTTTCAGCCAGCGCGTCAACGTTACACTTTATTCACAATTCTCTGCTATACTATATAAAATACTACCAAAAAGCATCTGCACCCATTATCGCAAAAAGGAGCCGTTTTATGCAAAAACTGCGTAATCTTCGCGTCTATTATATTGCCGTATTCGCGCTTACCCTGTTGGCAACCGTGCTACGCACATTGGCGCTTACCCTTTCCCTCAACCGCGCAAACGGTTATTTCGAGTCCCACGAAGGCTTGCCCGTCGCGCTCAACGCGCTGCTTGTCCTCGCCACGGCCACTATATTACTCTACCCCCTGCTTCTCTGTAATCGTGTGCCGACCGTGGATAGTCCGCGCAGCTTTTTCAAGCACGCAAGCAGCACGCTGTGCGCCCTCTCCTTTCTTTTTTGCTTCATCAGCACCTGCACGGCAAAAAAGCTCGTCGCCCTCCCCACGCTCCTGTGGCTTGCAGCCATTCTGGCTCTGCTGGCCGCTACCGTTTATTTCCTTGCGAAAACACCGTTGTGCCCGCTCGGCATCACGGGGGAAGCGGTTTTTGGCTCTTTGACACTTTTTGCCGTCGCATGTCTAATTGCCGTAACCTATTTTGATATCGCCACACCGATGAACGCACCCGCAAAAATGCACCTGCATCTGGCGCTGCTTGCCGTTCTGCTCTATCTGTTATACGAATTGCGCGATACCGTGGGCGCATCCCTGCCGCGCGTACGCGTTGCTTTCACAGGGCTTGCATTCTTTTTTGCCACAGCAGTAGGCGTATCCGACCTGATTGCAGCCTTCGACGGCTACGCCAAGAGCCTTGTTTACCTCTCGCACGACCTCTTACTCATCGGGCTTGCTCTGTACGTCGCCGCACAGGGTATCGCTGACCTGAAAGCCCTATCTCACTCTGAAAGGAAGACAACGCAACGATGAGCGCAAACGACCGTATTCAATGGTTTCACAAGCGCACCGCCGATATGCGCTACCCCAATGCCAACCGTCTTGCCGAGCGCTTCGGCATCTCGCACCGCCAGGCACAGCGTGACGTGGACTATTTAAAAAACGTGCTGGGTGCACCGCTTGCCTACAACGCCGAGCACCGCGGCTTTTATTATACGGCTGACTACTCCCTGCCCACCTACACCAGTGACGCAAACGAAACCGACTTTGTTGCCGCCGTAACGGGCAACGACGCCGTGGCGGCCACGCGCGAAATTGTGCAGATGCAGATTCCCTACTCTGCCGTTTTAAAAATCCCCGACAAGCTGACACAGCTTGAATTAAAGCAGTTTATTGTCGGCGAGGAAGGTCGCGGCAATTACATCTGCGAATTCCACAGTGTGGAGCTTTTCCTTGGTGTGATTTTTTCCACCGAGGCCGATATTACCATTGTCAAGCCCGATTGGCTACGAGAACGCCTTGTACGCTCTGCCAAGCGTGTGCTTGCCTACAACGAGGATATTTCATAAAAACGTCCCAATTGGGGCGTTTTTTATTCTGATAAAAAATTCCTACATTATTATATATTTAAATAAATTCCCTCCGTTCCGTAAAAATCAGACAAAACTTTTTTTCAAAAAGCCCTTGACAAGTGAATTTGGTTGTGCTATAATACTTGCGTTTCCAAAGACAGCAGGTTCCCGTAAAGGTAACGCTTGCGTTACTCTCCTGCCGAGGACGATTCACTTGTTATACGTTAAGTGTGTCTTTCTTCGCGCAGAGGGTTCTATGCCTTTTCGGGAGAAAGATTTTTTTATTTTATCACATCGGGAGGTGAAAAAGAATGCCCAGCAAAATTATTCTCGAACAAAAGCAACAGGCTGTTGCCGATCTGGCTGCGAAGCTGAAGAACTCGGTTTCCGGCGTTCTGGTAAACTACCAGGGTATCACGGTTGAGGATGACACCGCTATGCGTAAGGCTCTGCGTGAGGCAGGCGTGAAGTACATGGTTGTCAAGAACTCTCTGACCGGCCGTGCTTGCGATGAGGTTGGCTATGGCGAAATGAAGCAGTACCTTGTTGGTATGACCGCTATCGCCATCAGTGAGACCGACGCAGTTGCACCCGCTAAGGTTCTCAAGAAGTACGCCGACAAGGTTGAAAGCTTCAAGATCCTTGCAGGCTACCTTGACGGTGCCGTGATCGACGAAAAGACTGTGATTGAGCTTGCAGACATTCCGAACAAGGAGACCCTTATTGCCAAGTTCCTTGGCAGCATCCAGTCCCCTGTTTACGGTCTGGCTCGCGCACTTCAGGCAGTTGCCGAAAAGCAAGAAGCTCCTGCTGCAGAATAATGCACAAAACGCAGCCTGCCGCGTGATGGCAGGAACCGCCGCGTAAACGGATTTTACGCAAAAACAATTTAAATCAATCCATTTCAGGAGGTATATGAAAATGGCTAGCGAAAAGATTACCGCTATTGTTGAAGAGATTAAGGGCCTTACCCTTCTTGAGCTGAACGAGCTCGTTAAGGCTGTTGAAGAGGAGTTCGGCGTATCCCCTGCTGCTCCCGTTGCTGTTGCTGGCGCAGTTGCTGCTGCTCCCGCTGCTGAGGAGAAGACCGAGTTTGACGTTATCCTTGCTTCCTTCGGTGCTAACAAGCTCGCAGTTATCAAGGCTGTTCGTGAGATCACCGGCCTTGGTCTTAAGGACGCTAAGGACCTCGTTGAGGCTGCTCCTAAGGCAATCAAGGAAGGCGTTTCCAAGGAAGAGGCTGACAGCCTTAAGAAGGCTCTTGAGGATGCCGGCGCTACGGTTGAAGTTAAGTAATTTTCACCGTTCCATAACTGCTGTACAGAAAAAGCGGATGCAACTGCATCCGCTTTTTTGTATATATTCTCTTTTTCTGTGAAAATGGCCTTGCCTTGTTTTTCTAAATTTTAAAGTTAATTTTCCAATTTTACGATAAAAATATTTCATGTTTTTCTAAAAGTGCTGCTTTCAACGGTGAAAACAGCGCTTTTTGTTTATTTTCACGCAAATCGGCAACACACTATCGCAAATAGGGAAGGAGGCGTTCCTTTGGAGAGAATACGGTTGCTCGATTGCACGTTGCGAGATGGCGGCTTTATCAACGATTGGCACTTTGGAGAGGATAATATCAAAAGGATTGCCTCAGGCGCAGTTGCGGCAGGCACAGATATCGTAGAGCTTGGCTTTGTGGATGCAAGGCGGGCCTTTGACTCTGCACGCAGCATTTTCCCTGACACGGCAAGCATTAATAAAATTTTTGAAAATATATCGTGGGGCAAGTCAATGCCCGTCGCCATGATAGATTACGGCACCTGCCCACTTTCCCACATCACCTACAAGCATGAAAGCCTGCTTCAGGGTATTCGGGTAATTTTTAAAAAGGATTCACGCGAGCAGGCGCTTGCATTCTGCGCCGAGCTGCAGGCGCGCGGCTATGACGTGTTCGTGCAGCCCGTTTCCATTACAAGCTATACCGAGGACGAGCTGCTTCACCTTTTCTCGCTTTTAAACACCGTAAGGCCAAGCACTGTTTCCATTGTTGACACCTACGGGCTTTTACAAAGGGATTCCCTGCTTTATTACTTTTCACTTTTTAATCAGGCGCTTCCCAAAAGCGTGGGACTGGGCTTTCATGCACACAACAATCTACAGCTGGCCTTTTCCAACTGCCTTGCTCTGTTGGATGCGGCAAAAAATTGCGGTTGCGCTCGGGTGCTGACGCTTGATGGCAGTATGCTTGGCATGGGTAAAAGCGCAGGCAACGTACCGCTCGAGCTGCTTGCAGCACACCTGAACAGCACGAAAAACGCAAAATACCGACCGGAAGCATTGCTTGCTGTCATAGAAACAGAGATTGCGCCGCTTTACGGCAAGGCACGTTGGGGATATAGCCCCCCATTCTTTCTTTCTGCCATAGCCGCCTGTCATCCGCAATATGTTTTCTGCCTGACCGAGGAAATGGGGGTTGGTCTGGCAGAGGCCCTGAAAATTTTACAGGCGTTATCTCCCGAAAAGCGTCTTTCCTTTGACAAGGCGCACCTCATCGCCTGCGCCAAGACGCAGGCGCAAAAAACGCCGATTTTAACAGGAGGAAGCACATGAACAAGAATTATGAGCTGGTGATATTTGACCTGGACGGCACGCTGCTTGACACCTCGTGCGGCATATTGGCAGCAATCACGCACACCTTAGAAAGCCTTCATATTCCACTGCAAGGAGAAATCACCGCACACGGCTTTATCGGCCCGCCCATCGAAGTCGCACTACAAAGAAATTTATCACTTGAAGGCGAATTGCTGGAGATCGCTGCAAAGGAGTTCCGCCGACACTATAAAAGCGTGGAGCTGCTGAAGGCCTCGCCCTACGAGGGTATAGAAGACTTGCTGTCAGCACTGCGCCAGAGGGGCTACGGCCGTGCCGTTGCGACCTATAAGCGCGAGGCGGCCGCCCTGCGACTTTTATGGCACTACGGCCTTGACAGGCATTTGAATGTCATACACGGCACAAATGATGACCATTCGATGACCAAGGCGGAAATTATTCTGCGTTGTATCGAGGACTACGGGCTCTCCGACCGTCGGCATGCCGTTATGGTGGGCGACGCGCCCGAGGATGCCATCGGTGCGGCCACAGCGGGGGTTGATTTTGTGGCTGTCACCTATGGCTTTGGCTTTACAAAGAGCAATCTGCCAACCGAGCTGCCCTGCATCGGCGTTGCCGCAAGCCCCACAGAAATTCTCTCGTTTCTCGGGGGGGATACAAAATGAAGGAACGCGTGGCAGATTATATTGCGGATTTTTTGGTGAAAAACGGCATACGTGATTGCTTTTCCGTGACTGGCGGCGGTGCTATGCACCTCAATGATGCACTCGGCCATCACCCGAAGCTCCGCACAATCTATAACCACCATGAATCCGCCTGCGCGATGGCCGCCGAGGCCTACTGCCGTTACAGCGGCAAGCCAGCCGCCGTTTGTGTCACCAGCGGCCCCGGCGGCACAAATGCCCTGACGGGCGTGCTTGGTGGCTGGCTTGATTC
>JAZOSC010000121.1:0-23074 GCA_045656925.1 Eubacteriales bacterium
GAAAAAATGGGCATTCCGCGCGGTGAGCGTTATGAGCTTTGCCGTTCCATACATGCGGAGCAGAACGCTATTATTGCCGCACCTCGTGAGCAGATGATCGGTGCTACGCTGTATATGGCTTGTGTGACGCCTGCGGAGGGAGAGCTGGTCGCGGGCTGCAACAGCTGCATGATGTGCAAGCGCACGATCATCAATGCAGGTATTGAAACCGTGGTGGTGCGCGATACCAAAACCGATTATCGCGTGATTCAGGTCAGCGATTGGATCGAAAATGACGATTCCCTTTCGGGTGAGTTTGGTTATTGATATGAAGCGACTGCTGCTTGTTTTTCTGACCTTGCTCTTATGCCTGCCGCTTTTTGCTTGCAATAAGGAGGAGCAGAATGTTTTCGTTCTTCAAAATGGTGGCTACACCGACTCTGAAACGGGAATCTGGTACAGCGGCTTACCATATGCCTTTGAGCCTGTGAAATCTTCGGCTGAGCGCGGCGTTGCATTACATGCCGACGGACAGGTGAAATATACGTTTTTGGAAATTCCCGATCTTGACAGCAAGCAATGGCTTTGCGACGATATGCGCGGCGTATGGTATGCGGGTGAGTTTACGGTACAGCCTTCTACACTGACGCCCCGCGCCCTGCTGATCAATGAGGAGCTATCCTTCAGCCTGGAGCGCGCGCGGCTGGCCATCGGTCAGGATGATGCCTTAATTGCGGAAATCCTTACGCTTTGGTTTACGGGAGAGGGCGTGGAGGAGCCAATTGGTGAGGTTACGCTGTCGCGTCGATTGCGCCTGATCAGCGAGGAGCTTCCCTCGATTTATTATTGCTTTGATTTTTATGTGTGCGACGGACGGGGGTATTTTTACGACCGTGTGGAAGCGCGCTATGTGGCGGTACCTGAGTCGCTTTCCGAGAGGCTCGCCGCATATTGAAAGGAGTCCTTATGACACGCAGCAGCATGCTTGCTATACCCGAACGGGCGGAGACCGCCCCAAGCAAGCCCTATCGTGTGCTTTTTGTTTGCACGGGAAACACTTGTCGTTCTCCGATGGCGGCGGCACTTTTTTACGATATGATGGTGCGTGAACGGGGAGAAGATAGCTTTGCGGTATCCTCTGCGGGGCTTTATGCAGCCGAGGGGGCGCCGATTTCTCCCCATGCGGCAGAGGCCTTGGCAGGTGCAGGTGTGAAGGAAACAGCGCAGAATCATTATCGCGCGCACCGTGCGCGTATGGTGCGCGAGGAGCTTATCGACGAGGCGGATGAGGTCGTGGCAATCAGCGGTTCACATGCAATGGAGCTCTTGATGCGCTATCCGATGCATACCGCAAAAATTACCGCGCTGCCGTTTGATATTCCCGATCCCTTTGGTGGAGATATAGCGGTGTATCGTGATTGCCTTGATGCGCTTGCTCATGCCATTCGTCTGAAATGGTCCTTGGGAGAGGGTGAGGCATGATGGTGCAGCTGATAACGACGGTACAGCTGCCTGCTGTAGCGGCATTGGAGCAGGCTGTTTTTGAGGCTCCGTGGAGTCAGGAATCACTTTCGCTTCTCTGCAGTGAAAACGGCTTTGGCGCGGTGGTTTCAGACGATGCGGGAAATGCCTTGGCTTACGGCGGTATGCTGACGGTGCTTGATGAGGGGCAGATTACCAATATTGCCACGCATCCCCATTATCGCCGTCAGGGCTATGCGGCAGAGGTGCTTCAAAAGCTGCTAGCCGAGGCACGCGCCCGCGCATTGACTACCGTGTCGCTTGAGGTGCGTGAGAGCAATGCACCTGCTATCGCGCTTTATACCCGCTTTGGCTTTGACATTGTGGGTAAGCGCAATCATTTTTATACCAATCCACGCGAGCACGCGTTGGTTATGGTTTGTCATTTATCCTGATATCGAGGTGTTTTATGTATATTCTGGGCATGGAAAGCTCCTGTGATGAAACCTCTGCTGCGGTGCTTCATGCAACCGATACGGGCTTTACGGTTCTTTCCAACGTTGTTGCATCTCAAATAGAAACCCACCGTCTGTATGGCGGTGTTGTGCCTGAAATCGCCAGCCGCGCCCATATTGAGGCGATTACGGGGGTTACAAACGAGGCACTGTCAATAGCGGGGATTGGCTTAAATGAGCTTGATGGAATTGCTGTGACAGCTTATCCCGGTCTGATTGGCGCGTTGCTTGTGGGTGTGAATTTCGGTAAGTCACTTGCCTATGCAAACGGTATTCCACTGGTGGCGGTTGACCATATTAAGGCGCATGTTGCGGCTGCATATCTGACCGTCAATGCACCGAAGCCGCCCTTTCTCGCGCTGGTGGTGTCGGGCGGACATACTGCACTTTTTGACGTAAAGGATTATACGGATTTTCGTTTGATTGGTAGCACGCGTGATGATGCGGCCGGCGAGGCATTTGATAAAATCGGCCGCGTTATCGGCTTGCCTTACCCGGGCGGTGCGGCACTTGACCGTCTTGCTTACGAGGGCGATGCCACGGCTATTCCGTTGCCAAGTCCCGCGTTTGGTGGTGATACGCTTGATTTTTCCTTCAGCGGATTAAAAACGGCGGCACTCAATTATATCAATCGTTGCACACAGCAGGGCACCGGCGTGCCACGCGCCGATCTTGCCGCATCGGTAACAGCTGCGGTGGTGTCGGGAATTGCTCATAAGACCGAGCAGGCATTGTCCAAAACAGGATATCGGACGCTGGTAATGGCAGGGGGCGTGGCCGCCAACTCGCATTTGCGTGAGGCACTTGCCGCACTTGCCACACGTCACGGCGTAGCCTTTACTGTGCCTGAACGCGCGCTTTGCGGTGATAACGGTGCAATGGTTGCCGCGGCCGGGTATTTTGAACTTTTGCGCGGCAATGTTGCCGGCGTGGCACTGAATGCATCAGCTTCGGACGCGATCTGATATTTTCATTCTTGTCAAGCCCTTTTCTTTAAAAGGACATTTTCAGCGTTTTTGACAAAGTACTTTTGAAAGGGCACTTGAAAGTTTTCCACAACATTTTTCCACAGCCTTGTGGAAAATTCAAAAGCAAGTATTTTTATACACGAAAAAGCTGTCGATTTTTCGCGATTTTGGTGGGACAAGCCCTTGTATTACGTGAAAAAATGCCGTTTTCTGTGGAAAAGTATGGTGGAAAAGTGGATAACCTTTCCTGAAAATGATTGTGGAAAACCAAAAATATGCAGCGAATTTCAGCTGTGACAATTATTGTGTGTCCTGAAAATTTTGTGTATATCATCTAAATCTGATTTGTGGGGGAATTATGAAGCAGGAAAATAAGCGTAATATGCAAGCCAAAATGACGCCGGAGGTCAGCCCTGCGGTTATCAAAAGATTGCCGCGTTATTTTCGCTATCTGCGTGAGCTGATCAGAAATGGCAAGCTACGCATCAGCTCGGGTGAGCTTTCTGAAATGATGCACGTGACAGCCTCCCAGATCAGACAGGATCTGAACTGCTTTGGTGGCTTCGGTCAGCAGGGCTATGGCTATAACGTGAATTATCTTTATGCCAAAATCTGTGAGATTCTTGGCGTTGGTGAGGGGTTTACCGCTGTTGTGATTGGTGCGGGCAATCTTGGCCGTGCCTTGGTACGCAGTCCCATGTTTGAAAAGCGCGGTGTGGATATTCTCGCGATGTTTGATGTGGATCCGCTGATTATCGGGCAGACTGTTGGTGATATCAAGGTGCACGATATGGCAGAGCTGGAGTGCTTTTGTAAGAACCGTGCAGTGGATATTGCGGTGCTGACCTTGCCGAAAAACCGTGTTTATGAGGTGGCGGAGCGAATTGCCGCGCTGCGTATCCCCGGCATTTGGAATTTTACGGGCGGAGAGCCCGATCTCACGGGTGTTGATACCGTGATTGAAAATGTGCATATCGGCGACTCGTTGATGACGCTGTGCTATGAGCTGCGTACGCGCGAGATTGCCGTGGATGAGGAGAATTGATATGATGAGCCTTCAGTATGGCAGTCGCGTGATTGTACTGCCCGCAGCAGCCCTGGCTGTCGCTGAGCATGCAAGTGTGCTTGATTTGCGTGTGCTGCTCGCGTTGGGCAGCAACCCTGATTTGCTGGTGAATTCCGCGGAATGCGTGACCTCGCTTGCGGGTGCGCTTGACGTAAGCACTGCAGAGATCGGCAGCTCGCTCGCCTTCTGGCGCGGTGCAGGGGTAATTTTTGAAAATGACGGTGTGGCTGCAACCGCTGCCCATGCCGAGCCCGCGCGTACACAGGTCAGGCCCGTGGCCGACCGCGGACTTCTTTCCTATACAACAACCGAGCTTGCACAAGCCGTGCAACAGAATGCAGAGCTTTCTGCGCTGATCAATGCCTGTCAGCAAACCTTTGGCAAGATTTTTACTACGGCGGAGGTTGCCGTTATTGCAGGCCTGTCATCACAGCTTTCGCTTGATGGAGAATACATACTTTTGCTTTTGTCGCATTGTGTGCGTATGGGTAAGAAATCCTTGCGTTATGCTGAAAAAACAGCGCTTTCCCTGTATGATGAGGGCGTGACCAGTGCTACGGCGCTGGAGGAGCGCTTGCGTCGCATTGAGGTGATGGCGGATGCAACGGGCAAAATCCGTGCGATGTTTGGCATGGCATCAAGATCCTTTACAACGAAGGAAAAGAAAATGATTGAAAATTGGATATGCACCATGCAGTATGACCATGAGGTGATTCGCCTGGCGTATGAGGCGACGGTGGATGCCATCGGTAAGCCGTCTGTCCCCTATGCCAATACCATTCTCGAACGCTGGTATGCGGAGGGTTATCGCACTACGGAGGACGTTACGGCTGCAATGGAGGCATATCGCCGTACCAAAATGGGCGGCAGCAGCTTTGATATTGACGATTTCTTCCAGGCTGCACTGAAAAATACATACGGAGATATTTAAGATGGGCTATAACAAGGAAAATTACCGCCGTATCCGTCAGGCGTATCAGACCAAATATCTGACTGCCTACGAGAAGGCCGATGAGCGTATGCGTGAGGTGCACGCAAAATCGCCTGAAATTGCTGCGATTGACCGTCAGCTGCGTATGACGGGTGTCGAGATTGCAATGGCCGCGATTGGTGCCGGCCCTGATTACCGCACACGTCTGGCTGCGGTACAGGAGAAAAATCAGCGTCTGCAGGCAGAGCGTGCCGCATTGATGACCGCGCTTGGATACCCCGTGGATTACACGCTTCCACCCTACGAGTGTCCCAAGTGCAAGGATACGGGCTTTATTGAAACGAAAATGTGCTCTTGCATGCACCGTGAGCTGGTGCTTGCCGCATTTGAATCCTCAGGCCTTGGCGCTTTGATGCAGACACAGTCCTTTGAAAGCTTTGATCTTTCATTTTATAGTGCGGAAACGGGTGACCGTTCACGCATGCAGCATAATTTTGATTTTGTGCGTGCGTATGCCGAGGGCTTTGACCTGCAGGCAAGGGGGCTGCTTTTTTTTGGTGCAACCGGTCTTGGAAAAACACATCTTTCCACAGCCGTAGCACGCCGTGTGATTGAGCGTGGATTTGACG
Organism: Eubacteriales bacterium; assembly: GCA_045656925.1. Taxonomy (GTDB): domain Bacteria; phylum Bacillota; class Clostridia; order Oscillospirales; family CAG-272; genus Firm-07. The sequence goes on from JAZOSC010000121.1 coordinate 5,550, forward strand.
TGTACTATACGACAACCATCGGCATGATTTCAGACTTTGAGCGTGCGCGCTTTGGACGCAGCGATGATCGCGCTGCAGCAGACCCCACGCGTTATATTGACTGTGATTTGCTGATTCTGGATGATTTGGGTACTGAGGTCAGCAACCAATTTGCCAATTCGATCATTTATATGGTGCTGAACGAGCGTATGAATTTAAAGCGACCGGCGATTATTAACACAAATCTTTCAGCACGTGACATCAAGTCGCGCTACAGTGACCGTATCGCCAGCAGATTGCTTGGAGAATATCATCCGATTTTGTTTGTGGGCAATGATGTCCGTTTGCGTAAGATTAAAAAATAATAGGGGCATAAAAAATAAGGGACACGCACAAAATAAGCGTGTCCTTATTTTTTTGAAAGGTGGAGCGGTATGCAAGCAACTAAGGAAAAAATTACCGAGGAAAGCTTCCTCGGTGCAATTTATAAAAACGCAAAAATGGGCACAGATGCAATCATTGATTTGCTGCCTCGTGTGCAAAACGATGCGCTGCGTAGCGCCATGACGCTGCAGCTTGATGGCTACGAGCGCTATGCCGCCTGCGCGGCAAAGGCCTTGGCGACGCGCGGTGTGACGGCTAAGGAGGAAAACTTAATGGTGCGTATGGGGGCCAAAATGGGTATCGCCTTTAACACCATGCTGTCGGTTACAACCAGCCATATTGCCGAGCTGATGATTGAAGGCTCTAATATGGGCATTACGGATACAACCAAGCTTTTAAACAATTATAAGACCGAGGATAGCGAGGCGGTACGGTTGGCGCGCGAGATTGTTGCCTTTGAGGAGCATAATATTGAAATTATGAAGGGGTTTCTGTAAGCTATACGGGTGTATACGGTCGACAGATGTAAAAAGGACGGGAAATTCCCGTCCTTTTTATGGTATTCGAGATGTCGATTAAATCTTTTTAATCAGGCCCTGTGCAATCAGCTCCTCGGTGGTCTGATGCGCGGCAAGGTATTTCTGTGCTTCAAATTTGGGATTCTTGATAAGAGCCTCGCGCTCTGCCAGCATTTCAATCAGCTCAAGGCCCCATTTAACCGAGCGCTTGGAGGTCAGGCGCAGACGGCAGGGAACAGTTTCATATTTCTTGGCAGAGCCAACGTCGGTGATGTTGTATTTGGAGTCGGTCAGTGTTGCGGGATCAATGGCAAGGAACAGGCAGAGCGTTTTGCCACGGATAGCAAACTTTGCAAGCTGCGTGCGCCCCGATTTGAAGGATTCATAGCTCCAGCTTACGCGACTGCTTACCTTCTTGTAAGAAAGCAGCGCGTTCTTCAGCGCCTCATAACGCTCCTGTACATCCAGGGGAGCCTGAATCATACGGGCGGTAAAGGATTTTTTGTAGGTGGAATAAACAATATTGCCGGTGGCATCTGTTTCGGCGATGACAACGCTATCGGTGCCGGAGCTGTCCTCAACGGTGGTGTTTACAACGGTACCGGGCGCTTCCTCGGCAACAGGCGCTTCCTCGGTGGCAGGTGCTTCTTCGACGACAGGTGCTTCCTCGACGACAGGCGCCTCCTCGGTGGCAGGTGCTTCTTCTACGACAGGTGCTTCTTCTACGATAGGAGCTTCTTCAACGGCAGGCGCTTCCTCAACGGCAGGTGCTTCCTCAACAACGGGAGCTTCCTCGACGACAGGAGCTTCCTCAACAACAGGAGCTTCCTCAACAACGGGAGCTTCCTCAACAACGGGAGCTTTGGGCGCGGGCACTTTCTTCCCTGCAACAGCCTTGGCGGCTTTTGCTGCAGCTTCGGCCTTGTTTTGCTTGGAGCGAGCGATAAGTGCAATAATCAGCATTGCAATCGCCATTACAGCTGCGATGGAAAGGAATGTGATCTGTGTAGCAGTAAAGAAGCCAAGCGCGGGCAGGAAGGGAATGACCACATAGTGCTTCATTCTCTTTTTATAGTTGGAGGTGCGTACAAGCGTGTAAATCAAGAGAGCTGCGGCTGCTGCGAAAAGCACGCCAACAACGGCCCAGCTGCCATAAGCGATCTTTGTAACGCCCAGATCGCCGTCGGTGTATTGCTGTACGAATTTGCTGTGATCGTAATTGCCGATTTTAAAGTGCCATTCCTTGGCCCCCACAACAACGGGTGTGTCTGTGGTAAGATGCCAGCCGGGCGTGACGTAAACGGTAGACCCGGTGAAATATACAGGATTTTCAGCCGCACCGCTGTTACCCACAACAGTGCCTGCATAGGCAGCGAAGACGCCACCGCTGATTATGGGTGTTCCGGCCAGATAAAGCTTACCCGTGCCAAGATTTTGGATAGCAAATGTATCAAAGGACTTGATAAGAGCCTTAGAGGTGTTTACGACCAAATTGCCACCTAATAATTTAAAGGGAGAAACATTCTGCTGATCCCTTGCCGGCTGGATATAGCTGTTTCTGCTTGTGCCGTTATTGATGATGGTGACAGTGCCGGTAGAGATTGTCAGCGATGCTTTGGGATACAAATCACAGGAGTTTAAATCTAATGTGTATGTGCCGCCGATTTCCATGCCGTCAACGGCCATATAGGTTTTTAAAAGCTTGAGTGTGGATCCGGGATTCTTGGTGGCCAACTCAACGGCCTCCTCGAACGTATCGCATGGTGTGGTTGTGGCGTTCACCGTAACCTCAGCAACCGGTGCGGCGGCCGATACGGAAATGCCCAGCATAGCGACAAGCGTCAGTGCCATACAAAGGGTCAGAAAACAAGCGAGAATTTTTTTCATCAGATGCTCCTCCGATTTTTAGATTAACTCTTGGAATGAAAAACTCAATTGTCCGTTTTCGCAGACCGTACATGGTCATTCTTCCCAATTCGTTATGTTCAGTATAGCATAAAAAAATGAAAAAGGGAAGAGGTTTTTATAAAAAACATCAACAAAAGTGAGGATTTTTTGATACGCATGAAAAAAATTTTCGGTTTTTGAGCGGTTTTTTTGAAAATTTGGAAATTAAATTATGTTTTTTAGTTTATTCCGTAAAATATGCGGTGGTGTGTTGAGTTTTTAAGGGGAGTAAATTTTCAAAAATGCCCTCGCTACCAAAAAAGATAGCAAGGGCATTTTGAAATGAATCATCAGGGCTTGGCAAAGCCGTGGATGAAGCCGCTTTGCTCGGCGCTGCAAATATCGCCGCCGATGACGCGCCCACGGAAAATAAGCAGGTTCGCCAGTACGGTTCCTTCGTAATTGGGGTAATTGGTTACGGTATAGGTGTAGCGCTCTACAGTGCGTGCCGCGTGCTTGGAGAGATCAAGCCCCTGTCTTTTTTGCAATTCATTATATTCTGCAAAAACCTTGTCAAATTCAGCAGGTACGGTAACGGTGGTGCTTTCCTTTGGCATAGGCTCAACCTCCCAGCCGAATTGCGAAAGAAATGAGATGCGGTCCTCGTTGTTTTTTACTTTATCATAGCTTACGGTATCAATTTCTGCTCCCACCTCAGCGGAAACAGGCTGTAATTGCGGCACAAAAGCAATTAAAGTGCCCAATACAACCAGGGAAAGCAGAATAACGGCAAAAAAACGAATTGTACCGGCGCGCATGGAATAAATGAACATAACGGATCCTCCTTTGGAGCGTTTTATTTCCGTTATACTATACGTGCGCGTATATAGAAATATGACATTGTGCAGATGCTTGCGTGAAATAGAAAAAAGAGGGAACGGCGTTCCCTCTTTTTGATTTTTTGGATTAGTAGGCTTTTGCCCAGAGCACCATTTTTTTGGCGGGCCTGCCACAGCACATACAAATCTCACCAAGCTGCTCCTGGTCAAGCGGTACACAGCGAGAGCCAACGCCGGTTCTGGCCTTGGTTTCATCCTCGCAGGCCTCCTCTCCACACCACATGCCCTTGATAAAGCCGTCGCCGTTTGCCTCCAGCATAGCGGTAACCTCGTCAAGTGTATGACAGATATAGGTGCGGCGCTCGCGATTGGCAAGAGCCTTTTCGTACATGCCTACGCGGACTGCCTCAAGCAGAGCCTTGGCGGTTTCGGCAATACCCTCGAGAGATACGAAGGTTTTTTCACCGTTATGACGGGTAACTGCCACACACTGTCCCTGTTCAATATCGCGCGGCCCAAGCTCGATACGCAGCGGCACACCCTTCATTTCATACTCGGCAAATTTCCAGCCGGGGCTTTGGTCGCTGTCGTCCATCTTGACGCGGATGCCTGCAGCGGCCAGCTGATCACGGAGTGCGGCGGCACGCTCCAGTACGCCCTCCTTGTGTGCAGCAATAGGAACAATGATAACCTGAATCGGTGCAACGGCGGGCGGCAGCACGAGGCCGCGGTCGTCACCGTGTGTCATAATGATGCCGCCGATCATACGCGTGGTGCAGCCCCAAGAGGTCTGGAAGGGGTGAACCAGCTTATTCTCGCGGTCGGTGTAGGTGATGTCAAAGGCGCGGGCAAAGCCGTCACCGAAGTAGTGAGAGGTTGCGGCCTGCAACGATTTGCCATCGTGCATGAGTGCTTCAATTGCGTAGGTATCCTCTGCACCGGCAAACTTGTCGCTGGGAGTTTTGCAGCCTTTTATGACGGGAATGGCAAGCTCTTGCTCGTGAAAGCTTGCGTAAACCTCAAGCATCTGTACGGTTTCTGCACGTGCTTCTTCTGCAGTGGCATGCATGGTGTGTCCCTCCTGCCAGAGGAACTCGCGGCTTCTGAGGAAGGGGCGTGTGGTTTTTTCCCAACGTACCACATTACACCATTGGTTGTAGAGCTTGGGGAGATCGCGGTAGGAGTTGATAATATTTGCGTAATGCTCACAGAAAAGTGTTTCGGAGGTGGGGCGTACGCACATACGCTCGGTCAGTCGCTCACTGCCGCCGTGGGTAACCCAGGCAACCTCGGGTGCAAAGCCCGCAACGTGATCCTTTTCGCGTTGCAGCAGGCTTTCGGGAATGAAAAGCGGCATATAAATATTTTCGTGCCCCAGCTCCTTGAAGCGGGCATCCAGAATTTTCTGAATATTTTCCCAGATTGCGTAGCCGTAGGGGCGGATAATCATGCAGCCCTTTACGGAGGAGTAGTCAATCAGGTCGGCCTTCTTGCAAATATCAGTATACCATTTGGCGAAATCCTCGTCCATTGCGGTAATCTGCTCGACCAATTTTTTATCTTTTGCCATGATGCGGTTCCTTTCTTTATTTTACCAAGCATATAGTAATTATAAAGCAAGCGATGGCACTTGTCAAGAGATAAAAATATTTGCAGTCGATGCTTTTTGATTGCATTTGCTAAAAAAATATGTTATAATAATAGGGCGAAGATCGAAAGGAGGTTATACTATGGATTACATGGACCTTTACCGCAAATGGAAGGACAGCCCGCTGACAGATGATGTCACCCGTGAGGAGCTTGCCTTAATTGCAGAGGATGAAAATGAAATATACGATCGCTTTTACCGCAATCTTGCGTTCGGAACGGGCGGCATCCGCGATTTGATCGGTGCCGGCACCAACCGTATTAACCGTTATACCGTGCGTAAGGCAACGCTTGGCTTTGCACGATATCTGAAAAGGCGCTTTGGCAATGAGGCGGCTACACGCGGGGTGGTGATTGCACATGACAATCGCCGCATGAGCCGTGTGTTCTGCATGGAAACTGCAGGTGTGCTTGCTGCGGAGGGGATTACTGCATATATTTTCGATGCCCTGCGTCCGACACCGGAGCTTTCCTTCGCTGTCCGCGAGCAGCGGGCAGTTGGCGGCGTGATGATTACTGCCTCACACAACCCTCCCGAATATAACGGCTATAAGGTTTATGATGAGCATGGATGTCAGCTGATACCTTATCTTTCGGATATTTTGATTGATATTATCAGCGAAATTGAGGATCCGCTTTCCATACAATCGCTTACCCCCGAGGAGGCAGGTGACCTGATTGTAACGCTTCCCGCCGAGATGGATGAACGGTATTATGCGGCTGTGATGGGTGTTGCGCTCCGCAAGGACGTGAACGCGGGTGATATGACCGTCGTGTATTCTCCCCAGCACGGTACGGGCAACGTGCCTGTGCGTGAGGTGCTTTCCCGCCTTGGCTACAATCTGGTTGCGGTGGAGGAGCAATGCACGCCTGACCCTGATTTCAGCGCGACCAAGAATCCCAACCCCGAAACAAAGGAGGCGTATGAGCTTGTGCTTGAATACGCCAAGCGTGCAAATGCCGATATTGCCATTACGACCGACCCCGATTGCGACCGCCTGGGCGTGGCAGTGCTGCATAACGGCAAATACGAGCTTCTGACGGGAAATCAGTCGGGTGCTATTCTTCTTGAGTATATTTTTTTGACAAAAAGGGAACAGGGTACGATGCCCGCAGATGCCGTGATGTGCAATACCATCGTTACCTCTACGTTGGGTGACCGCGTGTCCGAAAAGTACGGTGTACGGGTGGAAAAAACACTGACGGGCTTTAAGTTTATCGGAGATAAGATTCACACCTATGAAACGGTTGGCGGTGGCACTTATGTCTTTGGCTATGAGGAAAGCTACGGCTGTCTGATTGCCGATTTTGCCCGTGATAAGGATGGCGTGCAGGCCTCTCTCATGCTTTGTGAGGCGGCTGCTTACTATAAGCTGCAGGGAAAGACGTTGGTGGACGTCCTGAATGATCTGTATACCGAGCACGGCTTTTATCTTGATGCACAGACAAACGTGGTGCACAAGGGTGCTTCGGGTGTGGCAAAGATTGCGTCGCTCCTTGAGGGCTTACGTAAGGATCCGCCTCGTGCCATTGGTGATATTACGGTGGTAACGGTGGAGGATTATCTTTCCGAAGCAATGCGCCGCGCAGGCTTCCCCGCCTCTAACGTGCTGCGCTATCTGCTTTCTGACGGCAGCTTTGTCGCCGTGCGTCCCAGCGGCACTGAGCCAAAGTGCAAATACTATTATTGTGTAGTCGGTGCCACCCGTGAGGAGGCCGCCTTAAAGCATGCCGCACTGCGCGCTGTGTTTGAGAAATAAATATAGAAATCGACAAAATTTACGGCAAGGTCAGATGCAAAATGTGCAAATTGCAAAAAAATGAGAAAATTTTCACAAAGCTCTTGCCAATTTTCCAAAAATCGGGTACAATGTATAATGGTTCCAAATGGGTTATCCAACAATAATTTACAAAACGGAGGATTTTTACAATGTCTGTAAAAGTTGCTATTAACGGCTTTGGCCGTATCGGCCGTCTTGCGTTCCGTCAGATGTTCGGCGCAGAAGGCTACGAGGTGGTCGCTATCAATGACCTTACCAGCCCCAAGATGCTTGCTCACCTTCTGAAGTACGACACCGCACAGGGTTCCTTCTGCGGCAAGATCGGCGAGGGTGCTCACACTGTTGAGGCTACTGAAAACTCCATTATCGTTGACGGTAAGGAGATCATGATTTACGCTGAGAAGAACGCTGCTGATTGCCCTTGGGGTAAGCTTGACGTTGACGTTGTTCTGGAGTGCACCGGCTTCTATTGCTCCAAGGAGAAGTCCATGGCTCATATTCAGGCAGGCGCTAAGAAGGTTGTTATCTCTGCTCCCGCAGGCTCTGACCTCAAGACCATCGTTTTCAATGTAAACCACAATACCCTGACTGCTGATGACCAGGTTATCTCCGCTGCTTCCTGCACCACCAACTGCCTTGCTCCCATGGCTAAGGCTCTGAACGACTACGCGCCCATTCAGTCCGGTATCATGACCACGGTTCATGCATACACGGGTGACCAGATGATTCTTGACGGTCCTCAGCGCAAGGGTGACCTTCGCCGCGCACGTGCAGGCGCACAGAACATTGTTCCCAATTCCACCGGTGCTGCTAAGGCAATCGGCCTTGTTATTCCTGAGCTGAACGGCAAGCTGATTGGCTCTGCTCAGCGCGTTCCTACCCCCACCGGCTCTACCACCATTCTGGTGGCTGTTGTAAAGGGTACCAACGTTACCAAGGAGGGCATCAATGCCGCAAAGAAGGCTGCTGCTACCGAGTCCTACGGCTACAATGAGGAGGAGATTGTTTCCTCTGACGTAATCGGTATGCGCTACGGCTCTCTCTTTGATGCTACCCAGACCATGGTTTCCAAGATTGATGACGAAACCTATCAGGTTCAGGTTGTTTCTTGGTACGACAACGAGAACAGCTACACCTCTCAGATGGTTCGCACCATTAAGTACTTTGCCGAGATCTAAAATCCGGCATAAAGCAAAAGGTCCACGGAATTTCCGTGGACCTTTTTGTTGTAAATTCGGAGCGCATCAGGTTGTGCCGTAGCCCTTTTGCAGAATGGTGTCGGCTATCCGTGCGGTGAAGGCACGGCATTTTTCTTCGCTTTCACATTCCACCATGATACGGACAAGCGGCTCGGTGCCGCTGGCACGAAGCAGGATTCTGCCTTTCCCTGCAATTTCTGCTGTAAGCTCACGCATAACGGCCTGCACGGTGGGATCCTCTATAGCGGATTTTTTATCCCGTACGTGGACGTTTTGCATATATTGTGGGAAAATTTTAATGGGAGCGGTAAGCTTGGCAAGAGATTTTTTGGTGTCGCAAAGCTCCTCGGTGAGCATGATAGCGGTGAGCAAGCCATCGCCTGTGGTCGCATATTTTTTGAGTATGATGTGTCCTGAGCTTTCACCGCCAAGGGAAAAGTCACCTTCCTGCATACGCTCGTAAACAAAGCGGTCGCCTACGGCGGTTTTCTCACAGGAAATGCCCAGCTCTGCAAGGCTTTGGTCAAGGCCGCTGTTTGACATGACGGTAGCGACAACGGTGTTGTTCTGCAGCATGCCGCGCGACTGTAAGCGTTTGGCCAATACGTATAGCATTTTATCACCATCGACCACGGCTCCTGTTTCGTCAACGGCAATGCATCGGTCGGCATCGCCGTCAAAGGCGAAGCCAACGTCCAGATGCTCCGTAACCACAAGCCGTCGCAACTGCTCTACGTTTGTGGAGCCGCAGCTTTCGTTGATATTCAAGCCGCTTGGCTCATTGCCGATGACGTGTACGCTTGCACCCAGCGCGTTAAATACGGCGGAGGCGATCATCCAGGATGCACCGTTTGCACAATCCAGACCGATTTTCAAGTTTTTGTAGGAATGAGAGGCGAGGGAAATGAGGTAGCCGACATAGCGGTTACGGCCCGAGGCATAGTCCTCAATTCTGCCAATATTACTCCCCGTTGCGTGGGGTAAATCCTCGCCGATGATGCCAAGGGGCTTCAAGTTGCCGTCAAGATAGGCCTCAATCAGTGCTGTCAGCGTATCCTCTGCCTTTTCTCCGTGACGGGTGATGATTTTAATGCCGTTATCATGAAATGGATTGTGCGAGGCGGTAATCATAATACCGCAATCAAATTCATCACAGCGCGTGACGTAGGAAACACTGGGCGTAGTGGTTACGTGGAGCATGTAGGCATCAGCACCCGAGGCGGTGATGCCTGCGGCAATGGCGTATTCCAGCATATAGCTGGAGCGTCTGGTGTCCTTGCCAATGACGATGCGTGCGCGCTTGCCTATGGCACGGCAGGCCTTTGCATAGTACCAGCCGAGAAAACGGCCTGTGCGGTAAGCGTGATCGGCATTCAACGTAGTACCTGCCTCGCCGCGAAATCCATCGGTGCCAAAGTAATGATTGCCGGCAGGAGCAGGTAATGCTGCTTTTACTGTAACGTCATCGCAAAGTAGGGTGTCTGTGGACACGTGAAAAAAAGCGGCAAGCTGCACAATTTTCTCGCATTGGGGCAGGGCTTCTCCCATTTCCCATTTTGAAACCGATTGTCTGGATACCGAAAGTGCCTCGGCAAGCTGTTCCTGCGACAGGCGTGCCGCCGTGCGTAATTCTGCGATTTTTTTGCCAATGTTCATGCTGATACCTCACTTTCGCTGAATACGTTATAATAACATTATAGTTATTTTCTGCAGTAAAAGCAACCAACCCCACACGACAAGAAGCGCAACCAACGGTTGCAAACTGTTAAAGTGCAGGTGGATACAACATTATTTTATGCGTAATTTTGTGTTGCTGTGCGTGGTATTCTTTACATTTTATTTGGAAAAACAAAGCCGCAGGAGATGCCTGTGCGGCACCTCCTGCGGCGCGGCGTTATACCTTCTCGGGCAGGGCAGGCTCAATGGCTGCAAAAACCGATTCAGGTGTTTCACAGATGCAAAAATCGTTGGCGACCTCGGGGGAGATAAAGCTTTTTAAAATCATGGCGCCAATGACGCCAAGCATATTATCCCAGAAGCCGTTGATGTTGTATAATACGATGGGCTTGTCATGGCGGCCAAGAATTTTCAGCGTGAGAATCTGGAAGAACTCGTCAAGTGTGCCAAGGCCACCCGGTGTGATGACAAAGGCATCGGCTTTTTCCTCCATAATGTGCTTGCGCTCTGCCATGGTGTCGGTTGCAATCAGCTCGGTACACAGGTCGCTTACAGGCTCAATTGTGTGCATAAAATGGGGGGTTACGCCGATAATTTTACCCCCTGCATGATACATACCGCGTGCTGCGGCACCCATCAGGCCCATGGAGCCTGCACCAAAAACCATTGTATGGCCGCGCTTCGCAATGGCGCGCCCGAGCTTTTCAACGCCTTCAATATAGGCACGGTCGATTTTATCGCTGGCCGAGCCGTATAATGTAATATTCATAAATGCTCCTTTCCCGTGCTGTGCGGTTGTGGTAATACAGTATACGCGAGATGGTGCGCCTGCTGTAAGGATAGTATATCACAGAGATGGCAAAAAAACAAGTGGTGTTCTGCTTTGCGTATGTGGGTTTTTGGTGTAAAAACCAATAATTATGATAAAAGTATTGTTGACAAAGTAAAAAAAGGGGTTTATAATATATTTGTAATCTAAAGCTATAAAGGAGGTTTCCTACAATGGTTGTAACGAAGGAAAGCATTATCGGTGATGTGCTTGATTTTGCACCTGCCACCGCACAGTTCTTTTTTGAAATTGGCATGCATTGCCTTGGCTGCCCCTCTGCACGCGGCGAGAGCATTGCCGATGCCTGCATGGTACACGGTACCGATGCCGACGCGCTGATTGAGAAAATCAACGCATTTTTATCGGCGCAGTAAGCACTGCCCCGAAAGCCGTGCTTGCCCCCGGGCAAGCACGGCTTTTTATTGGACGGAGGATTTTTTATGACCGTACTTGAGTTTTTTCGCTATTTTGAAGATAAATTGTCGCGTACACTGTCTGCTGATTGGGATAACGACGGTGCCGCTTGTTTACCCGCGCCCGCGCGTGACGTGCGCCGCGTGCTGATTGCATTGGATGCAACGGAGCGCGTGGTTGAACGTGCTGTGGAGGAGGGCTTTGACGTGCTTCTCACGCATCATCCGCTTTTGTTTCGCGGTGTCAAGGCACTGACGCCCTTTGCTGCCGTGCCGCGCAAGCTGCTGCATCTGGCACAGGGCGGTGTGGCGGCACTTTCCTATCACACAAGGCTGGATGCCGCTGTGGGCGGCGTGAATGACGTGCTTGCCGCAGCACTTGGCCTTGTGAACGTGGCACCCCTTGCAGGTACGGAGATGCCTGCCTTCGCGCGTATCGGTGAGCTGCCTGCAGCCCTTTCCGCTACGGCATTTGCCGCAGAGGTTAAACGCCGTCTGGGACTTTCCGCATTATTGCTGTCCGGTGAGGGGACGGTGAAAACCGTTGCGCTTTGCGGTGGTGAGGGCGGCGATTTCCTGGAGGCTGCACGTGAGGCAGGGGCTGACCTTTACCTGTCGGGACGGATTGGCTACCACCGTATGCTGGATGCAGCCGAGGATGGCATGATTGCTATGGAAATCGGCCATTTTGCCAGTGAGGTTCCCGTGCTTGAGATGCTTGCCACGCTGGTGAGAGAGGCTGATCCTACGGTGAAAATTGCGGTTGATACCACCCCTACGATTCAACTTTTATAAAGGAGTACGCTATGACTTATGTAATGACAGGTCTGCATGGCGATCTTGCCAGATACGAGGCGATGCTTTGCGAAATCAAGTTTTCAAAAAAGGATATTTTGTTCCTGCTTGGCGATATTGTTGATTATGGTGAGGATACGGCGGAGCTGCTCGTCAAAATCAGTATGTGCGAAAACGTCTATCCCATTGCAGGTGAGCATGATTTTCTTGCGCTTCGTATGCTTTCGGGCTTTGAGCGTATTCTTTCCGAGGGTGGCACCCCCGATTCCGAGTTTGCAGCGGAAATGACCGCTTGGGTGACGGACGGCGGCAATGCGACGCTCACGGGCTACCGCGCGCTTGATAAGGATATGCGTGAGGGCGTGCTTGACTACCTTTCCGAGCTTTCACTTTATGAGGAGGTGTCGGCAGGCGGCAGGAATTACCTGCTGGTACACGCAGGTATAAACGGCTTTGCGCCCGATAAAGCATTGGAGGATTATGCTCCTGAGGATTTCTTTGACGTGCCGGAGGGGCAGAAATATGATACAGAAAGCATTGTAATTGTCGGGCATACACCTACGGCAAGCGGAAAAATCGAGCGCGAGGGTAATCTTGTGCGCCTTGGCTGTGGATTGAAGGAGATTGGCAAGCTTGCTTGTCTGTGCCTTGAAACGGGCGAGGAGTTTTACGTTTGATATGAAGAAGGGCGCAAGAGTCACTACGGTTATAACAGACCTGAACAATCTTGGCTGCGGCGTCGGGCATTTGCCCGCCGGCCGTGCCCTTTTTGTCGCGGGCGCTGTGGCAGGGGATACTGTCACTGCCGAGCTGATTAAGGTGAACAAGACCTATGCCGTGGGCAGATTGCTTACGGTTGATCTGCCGTCCCCCGATCGCGAGGACGGCTTTTGTGCTGCTCCACTTTCCTGTGGCGGCTGCGTTTACCGTCACATGACCTACGCGCGTGAGCGCGCACTGAAGCGAGAGTATGTTGTGCATTGCTTTCGTAAGGCGGGGCTTGCCGACGTTTGTGTGGAGGAGGTTGTGACGACAGGCGAGGTTGCCCATTATCGTAATAAAGCCGAATATCCCATTGCGAGGACAAAGGAGGGGCTTTACGGTGGTTTTTATGCACAGAAAACGCACCGCGTCGTTGCGGCAGATAATTGCTCGCTTCAGCCCGCCGTGTTCGGTGAAATCCTGCATACGGTGTGTGAAATTCTGTATGGGCAGGGAGTTACTGCTTATGACGAGGTGACGGGACAGGGGCTTTTTCGTCATCTATATCTGCGCGAGGGGCGTGGCACGGGTGAGCTGATGGTTTGCCCTGTGATAAACGGAGAGCAGCTTCCCGACGAGGCGGGCTTTGTGGCGGCATTGACTGCACGCTTTCCGCAGATCACGGCTGTTTTACTGAATACAAACAAAAAAAGCACCAATGTGGTGCTTGGAGATAGATTTCGGACTCTCTTTGGCAAGGCGTACCTTGAGGATTTGCTGTGCGGCAAGCGCTTTCGCATTGCCCCCGCGGCCTTTTATCAGATCAATCACGATGCGGCCGAGCTTTTGTACGGCCTTGCCGCGGCACGTGCAACCGAGGGTAGGCGGGGTGGCATTTTGCTTGATCTTTACTGCGGTGCAGGCACTATAGGCCTTTCCATGGCAGAAAAATTTGATGAGGTAATCGGCATTGAAATCGTTCCTGCTGCAGTGGCATCTGCAAAGGAAAATGCAGCCCTGAACGGTGTTACCAATGCAGCCTTTTACTGCGGTGATGCCGCCACAGCAGAAGCTCTGCTTGCCCCTGCTGAGGCTGCACGCGGAGAGCATATTTGCCCTGATGTCGTCGTGCTTGATCCACCCCGAAAGGGTTGTGATGCCGCACTTTTAAAATTCCTTGCTGCCAGAAATGTTCCCCGCATCGTCTATGTTTCCTGCGGCCCCGATACGCTTGCGCGTGACTGCGCGCTTTTGCGTGAATTGGGGTATACCATCGGAAATGTAACCCCAGTAGACTTATTTCCCCGAACGGGTCACGTCGAGAGTGTCGTTTGTCTGTCCCGAAAATAAGCAATTTTGACCCTAAAATGGGCATTTTTCAGCCTTTTGAGCCTATTTCTCGGTCAAAAGGCTGTTCTTTTTTGCGTTTTGCTTGATTTTTGTCTTGGGACAAATGTGATTTTCGACCTAAGGTCAAAAATCCAAAATACATCAGTTTGAGGAAACATATTGGGAAAAATGGCTGTTTTCGTCCAAAAATCGCTTATTTTTCTTTAAAAATGGCGACCTCATAACAAAAACGCCCTTTGATATGTTTCCCTGAACAGATTGAATATCAAGTTCTGCGCATAAAATATTTATTTTTGTGGATATTTTGTTGAATTTTGTGTATTGGTGTGTTATAATAGAATCAACTTTGAAAGAACGAGGTTTTACATATGGCAGTAAGCTACAATAAACTATGGAAATTGCTCATAGATAAGGGCATGACAAAAACCGATCTGCGACTTGCAACGGATATGTCAACGACCACCCTTGCCAAGCTCGGTAAGAACGAAACTGTGTCTATGGATATTATGCTCCGCATCTGTGATGTGTTGAAATGCAGCTTTGATGATATTATAGATGTAATGAAAGAGGATTGATGATGAGCAAATTAAGATCTATAGATTTATTCGCAGGCATCGGCGGCATCCGGCTCGGCTTTGACAGAGCTTTCGGTGATGATATTGATACGGTATTCGTATGCGAATGGGATGAAAACGCACAAAAAACATATAAGGCAAACTTTAATGACGATTTTGCAATCGCAGGTGATATAACCCAAATTGACGAGAAGGATGTCCCCGAGTTTGACATCTGTCTCGCAGGTTTTCCGTGCCAGGCGTTCAGTCTTGCAGGGCAGCGTATGGGCTTTGAGGATAACTATAAGGGGATGTGCCGCGGTACGCTCTTTATGGATGTGGCTCGTATTTGTGAGTATCACAAACCGAAAGTTATCTTCTGCGAAAATGTAAAGGGACTCGTTATCCACGATAGAGGCAGGACCTTCAAAATCATTTGTAAAACCTTTGAAGACCTCGGGTATAAGGTATTCTTCAAGGTGCTTAACAGTAAGAATTTCGGTGTTCCGCAGAACAGAGAAAGGATTTATGTAGTAGCATTCAGAAACGATATTGCCCCCGAAACCTTTGAGTTCCCGGAGATGACCGATGATACCAAGCGTTTGTGGGATATTCGTGAAGAAAAGCCAGTTCCCGCAAAGTATTATTTAAGTGATGTATATGTAGAAACGCTCCGTTGTCACAAAGCTCGTCACGAATCCAAGGGTAACGGATTCGGTTATGAAATTCGTGATTGGAGCGACGTTGCAGGTGCAATCGTATGCGGTGGTATGGGCAGAGAGAGAAACCTTGTGGTTGATAAGCGCCAGAAGAACCTTACGCCTACAACGCATATCAAGGGGAAAATTAATAAAGAAGGCATTCGCAAGATGACTCCCCGCGAGTGGGCTCGTTTGCAGGGCTTCCCGGATGACTTTGTTCTCCCTCTCGCGGATACACATCTTTATAAACAGTTCGGCAATAGCGTTACCGTAAATGTAATTGCAGCCATTGCAGAAAAAATCAAGGAGGTGCTCGACAATGCCTAAACTTTCAGGAAACAAGGGTGAATGGAGTGAGATTTATGTATTTCTCCGTTTGCTTGAAGTCGGCAAGCTCTATGCTGCGGATGCCGATTTAAATAAGATGGACGATGTCTTTTATAACATCATCAATATCGTAAGAACCGAGAATATCGGTGTTCTTGAATTTCGTGTTGACCGTAACGCAGGGCGAGTGTCGGTTTATAATACCGAAACTACAGCAACGTTGATTGACCTTCCTTCCGATGAATTTGCGCGTGTAGCAGATAAGCTTTACAACGAGATTGTTGCGGCTAACGCTCCATCTTTTGCGTCTGCCGATACTGAAGCGTTTCTTGACAGAATCAGCGTAAGCACTTTGAAAGCAAAATCAAGCGACAAGGCTGATATTCGCATCAAAATTCACGACATCAACACGGGCTATGAATCGATTCAAGGATTCAGTATTAAATCAAGACTTGGTGGCGCATCCACACTTGTAAATGCAGGTAAGACCACAAACTTTATCTACGAAATTACAGGAAGTCCCACCGATGCTACGATGGCAGAGTTTGAATCCTGTTCCAAACTGTTCAAGCAGAAAATGGCATACCTTACATCGGTTGGCTGCGGTTTGCGTTATGTAGGCATGGAGAATGATACTTTTGAAAGCAACTTGCTTTTGATTGATGGAGACCTTCCGCAAATTTGTGCATATATGCTGACAGAATATTATTCTACTGGTGCAAACACAGTTGAAAAAGCTCTTGAATCTATTGTTGCAGCCAATCCGATGCACTATAACCTTTCTAAAGGGCATCCGTTTTATCAGTACAAGTTCAAGAAATTCTTGACCGAAAGCGCACTTGGGATGCTTCCTTCCAAGCCCTGGGACGGAACAGCCGATGCAACGGGCGGTTATATTATAGTCCGTGAGGATGGAGAGGTTCTTTGCTATCACCTGTTCAACCGTAATGAGTTTGAAAACTACCTTGTTAAGAATACAAAGTTTGAAACCGCAAGCACGAGCAGACATCAATTCGGCAGTATCTATAAAGAAAACGAAAAATATTATTTGAAGCTAAACTTGCAAATCAGATTTATCAAATAAAACATTTTCAGAGGTCGTCATGATAATCAAGGACATAAAATTCATGAATGGCGAAGGGTATTTACTTAAAAACCTATCTTTTCCTTTGTGCGAATGTGAAGATCAAATGAAACAGATCGATTATGATCAATTCTATGACGCTTATCGCAGTCACAGAGATGAAACGGGTGTTGAAAAGACACAGTTCCCACCCATAATCTATGCATTTTACAGTATTGTATTTAATTATTGTAAAGTTCCCACGCCAATCGAATTACTGGATGAATACTATTTGATAAATGCAACCGAATTACTTGTAGATGGAGAAACTATCATATATGGGGAAAAAATCTTCAAGAAGATAGACTTGGATGCACGCATTTTGCGAACATATCCCAGTCTTATTCGAGACTATCATTTTTATCTTATGTTGGTCGAGACGGGATGTTTTGATAAAGTAGTGTATTCTTGCAAGAACGATATAATGGGAAAAGACTTGGTCATTCAGCATCAAGGCAGAGAATATGTTGTATCTCTCTTTGTCAAGACACGGCGTTCAAATTTTTTTAAGACAATAAAAAATGCTTTTCGCCATGTATATGACAACAATGAAATACAACTGCCACTTGATTTGAGTAGTGCAAGAAAATGCGGAGATTTCTTTGTATACAATCCAAGCGATGTAGAAAGTTTGATACACACTATTTTGGGAACATAAATAGGACAAATGATGATTCCACCTATTATTTTGAGACCTTTTGCTCTCTTGACCCATGTCGAAAGTATCGTTTGTCTTACGCGGAATTTGCAATGATTTGTAGGGACCGGCGTCCTCGACGGTCCAAAAAACGGACAAAATCTCATAAACGGACCGTCGAGG
>JAZOSC010000122.1:0-7426 GCA_045656925.1 Eubacteriales bacterium
AGCGGCTTGTAAAAAACTTGCTCATGAAGAACTCCTGAAAGCTTAAAACGATACCCGTATCGGGGTTATTTGCGGTCAAGGCGCACCGTGGCGCTTCTGGCATGTGCGGTAAGGCCTTCCTGCTCGGCAAAATAGGCCACATCATCGGCAACGCGGGTAAAGGCCTCTTTGGTAAAGTAAGTGTATTGCATTTTTTTCACAAAGTCATCTACCGAAAGCGGGCTGAAGAAGCGTGCTGTGCCGCTGGTGGGCAGGGTGTGGTTGGGGCCTGCCAGATAGTCGCCCAATGCCTCGGGACAGTAGTGGCCCATGAATACGGAGCCTGCGTGGCGCACCTTTTCGAGATAATGAAATGGCTCTGCTACGACCAGCTCAAGATGCTCGGGCGCAAGCTCGTTTGACACGTCAATGGCGGTATCGAGATTTTCTACCAGGATAATCTTGCCATTGTTGTCAATCGAGGCGCGTGCAATCTCGGCACGGGCGAGAAGCGGGATCTGTTTTTCAAGCTCTGCGCTTACTGCCAGAGCGAGAGGTCTGCTGTCGGTAATCAGAACGGCAGAGGCCAGCTTGTCGTGCTCGGCCTGGGAAAGCAGATCAGCTGCCACGTGTACAGGATTGGCAGTTTCATCTGCCACCACGAGAATTTCGCTGGGGCCTGCAATCATATCAATGGAAACAGTACCGAAAACCTGCTTTTTGGCTTCTGCTACAAAGGCATTGCCGGGGCCGACGATCTTATCCACACGCGGAATGCTTTCGGTGCCATAGGCAAGTGCGGCAATGGCCTGTGCACCGCCGACCTTGAAAATGCGGTCTATGCCTGCGATTTCTGCTGCGGCAAGAATGACGGGATTTACACGTCCGTCCTGCATGGGCGGCGTGACCATGACGACCTCCTTGCAGCCTGCAATCTTTGCAGGAATCGAATCCATCAGGACGGTAGAGGGGTAAGCGGCAGTGCCGCCGGGAACGTAAAGGCCCGCGCGATCAATCGGAATGACGCGCTGCCCCACCACAGTGCCGTCAGCCTCCCTTACAGCATAGCCCTCTCGCACCTGCTCCTTGTGATAGCGGCGGATGTTTTCTGCTGCACGGCGCAGAATGTCAAGAAATTTCGGCTCTACTGCAGCCATTGCCTCCGCACGCTCTGCGGGCGTGACGGCAAGAGATGTCAGGCTTGCCTTATCAAATTTTTCGGTATAGGCGAAAAGCGCCTTATCACCGTCCCGTCTGACGGTGGAAATAATATCGGCAACGATCTCGGTGACGTTTACCGTGGGGGTAACACGGGCAAAAATGTCGTCCCCCGACACCTCGCCGTAGGTCAGAATTTTAATCATGATTTATTGCTTACCTGCGCGGCAATACCGCGCACGATCTCCTCAATGGTTTCATTTTTGAATTTATAGCCCGATTTGTTGGCAATCAGGCGTGCGCTGATCGGTACGACGGTGGCGATCACCTCAAGGTCGTTTTCCTTTAAGGTGGTGCCCGTTTCCACAATATCCACAATGACGTCGGAAAGTCCGATAATGGGGGCGATTTCAATACTGCCGTTCAGGTGGATAATGTCAATATCGCGTCCCTGTGCGGCATAGTAATTTGCG
Organism: Eubacteriales bacterium; assembly: GCA_045656925.1. Classification (GTDB taxonomy): domain Bacteria; phylum Bacillota; class Clostridia; order Oscillospirales; family CAG-272; genus Firm-07. Next base: position 1,611 of record JAZOSC010000122.1, read on the forward strand.
GCGATGTGTGAAAATTTCGTGGCGACGCGCAGGGTACGGCGGGGGTCGTCGTAAAAATCTGCGGGGGCGGCAACCGCCATACGGCATTTGCCGAGCTGAAGGTCAAGCAGCTCATAGACGTCGGGACGGTATTCGAGAAGAATATCCTTGCCCGCAACCCCGATATCGGCCACGCCGCGTTCAACGTAAATCGGAACGTCAGAGGGCTTTGCCCAGAAGAAGCGCAGTCCAAGTGCTTCGTTTTCAAAAATCAGCTTACGGTTGTCCTCGTGTATGGCAGGGCAGGGAAAGCCTGCACGCTCAAACATGGCATAGACCTTTTCGCCGAGCCTGCCCTTGGGCAGTGCGATGTTCAGCATTGTTTTCATCATGCATCACCCCTTCCGTTAAATTTAAGCAAGCTGCGGAAGCGCAGCTTTTCGGGTATCTCACGGAGTGCAAGCACGGCTTTTCCGTCGGCACTCTGCTCCTCGACAAACAGGGCAAGCGCTGCTGCATCTGCGGTGTCATCGTAAAGGACAACGGTATCGACGTCAAGGGAAAGCTCGCCCCCCAGATGCCGCTCAAGCGCGTCCATGTAGACTGCAAAGCCGATGGCGCGGTCTGTGCGCCCCATCTTCTGCATCAGGCCGTTATACTCGCCGCCTGAAAGCAGCCCCGCAGGTACACCTGCAACAAAGCCCTTGAAAACAATGCCGTTGTAATAGCCCATATCGCTGACAACCGAAAAGTCAATATGCACGCTACAGTCGGGCACGCTTTTTTCAAGTGCGTCGGTCAGCGCGGCAAAATCGTTTAAGGTCGCCGCATCCACAATGCCGTTCAGGGCGGGCATCAGCACGGGCAGCACGTCGCTGGGCTTGCCCGATGCGGTGACCAGACGGGTGAGCAGTGTGATGCGGTCGGCGGTTGCGCCTGCTGCTGCGGCGATAGCGGTCAGCTCGTGTACATTTTTCTCGGCAATACAGGAGAGAAGCGCCTTGCGCGCGGCCGCATCCACGGAAAGGGAATCAAGCACTGCGGAAACGATGCCGAGATGGGAAATATCAAGCACCGTATCGGGGGAGATGGCGACAAGACTCTTTGCGGCAAGCTGCAGAACCTCAAAAATGCAATAGCTGTCAACCTGACCGATACATTCAAGGCCGACCTGCATGATTTCGCGGAAGGTGTGGGTTCTGTCTGAAATGCGGTAGACGTTTTCCTGGTAATACACCTTTTCCACGCCCATGTCACGGCGGCTGTTTTTGACGATGGAGAGGGGTACGTCCGGTTTTAATGCCATCAGCTTGCCGCTGGTGTCGGTAAAGGTGATGATGTTGTCTGAAATGAGGAAATCCTTGTTTCTTACATAAAGGTCGTATTCCTCAAATTTGTTCATTTTATATTGCGTGTAGCCATAGCGGCTGTAGAGCGCGCGCAGGGCAAGCGCGGCGCGCTCGTCACCCTGCAGAACCGATGTAATGCTCATTCCGGGGTACGCTCCTTTCCCTTATTGAGAACCAGCGCATAACCGCCGCTGCCGTAATTCAGGCATTTGCTGACACGGCTGATGGTAGCTGTGCTGGCCCCCGTCAAGCCTGAAATTTCCTGATAATTTTTGCCCTCGGAAAGGTATCTTGCCACATCAAGGCGCTGTGCAATTTCACAAATTTCCTTAACGGTGCAGACATCCTCAAAAAAACGGTAGCATTCCTCTACCGATTCGAGGTGAAGAATTGCTTCAAACAACCTGTCAAAGGACTCATTACGCATATCAAGCATGGTTTATCTCCTTTTTGGCGGTGCGTCGCCTGTCAATACCATCACATTTTAGCACTTTACTGTGATAAAGTCAAGATGTTTTTTTAAATTTTTTTGGTATTTTTTACGCAGTGTATGCGATTCAGTATGCAGGAGCATTCGTTTTGTCCCTTTGAAGCGATTTGTTTCCTAAAATTTTATACGCGTGCGCGGGCGAATGCACGGGGATTGCGGTTTTTGCATAAAAAGTGTATTTTTATCCGCGAATTTTATGTATAAAATCGGCGAAATGTGTTCATATTGCACAAAAGTTGGCGAGGCTTTCGGAAAATGTTTTGTGAAGGTGATGAAAAATACTTTTCGGGTATTGACATCATATACCTGCCGTGCTATAATAGCAACATATTATTTTATTTGTAACACGAGGTGTAACATGGCTTCTTTTGCTCCCTTGTTCAGCGTAGCCATTATGTGCACTATTCTAGGTCTAGTCGTGCTTGTAAGCGACACCCGGGATAGTGCTGAAAGTTATGCCAAGCTTTGCAAATCCGCCGCTTCTGACTAAACGGTTTGGCGTTCCGAGAAAGGGAACACACCTATAAACACCGTTGGTCAAAGCTTACGCGAAGAAGTTGAAATGCAAGCCTTACGGTCTGAACTTTCAGGGCGTAGGGCTTTTATTTTCCCAAAGGAGGGCAAGATGATGAAATTGACAGGCGCACAAATTCTGATGGAATGCTTGCTGGAGCAGGAGGTCGATACGGTCTTCGGTTATCCGGGCGGTACCATTCTCAATGTCTACGATGCATTATATCGCTACGGTGATAAAATCCATCATGTGTTGACCGCGCACGAGCAGGGCGCTGCACACGCAGCAGACGGCTATGCAAGAAGCACGGGTAAGGTTGGCGTATGCTTCGCAACCTCAGGCCCCGGTGCCACCAATCTGACTACGGGTATTGCGACCGCATATATGGATTCCTCCCCCGTTGTATTTATTTCCTGCAACGTGGCGCGCAACCTCATTGGTAAGGATTCCTTCCAGGAGGTTGATATTACGGGTATTACCATGCCTATCACGAAATGCAACTATATCGTAGATAGCGTGGAGAAGCTGGCCGATACCGTACGCACGGCTTTTGCGATTGCGAGAAGCGGTCGTCCCGGCCCCGTATTCATTGATATTCTCAAAAATGCGACGGGTGAGAAGGCCGAGTTTGAGCGCCTGCCCCGTGAGCAGCATTATAATCACGGTCGCCTCGCGGCGATGCTTCGCAGAGCCTCGCAGGATTTCAAGGCACCCGAGGTTGATATGAGCAGCATTGAAAAGCTGGCGGAGATGATTAAGCATGCGGAAAAGCCGTTGCTTATCTGCGGTGGCGGTGTTGTGCGCGGCAGAGCAGACAAGGAGTTTCTGGAATTTGCCGAAAAGATTGATGCGCCTGTTGCGATTACGCTGATGGGTGGCGGCGGCATCTGTGGCAGAAATCCGCTTGCTACGGGCATGATTGGTATGCACGGCACACAGGCCTCCAATATGGCGTGTGATGCGTGCGATTTGCTGATTGCCGTAGGTTGTCGCTTCTCCGACCGTGTTGCCCTTGCTCCCAAGACCTTTGCAAAGCAGGCAAAGATTGTGCAGATTGATATCGACCGCTCCGAAATCAATAAGAACGTCCGCACTGACCACCATATTGTGGGCGACGCCAAGCGCGTTCTTTCCATGCTGAATGAGATTGTTGAGCCTGCTGAGCATCCCGACTGGAAGAAATACGTCTTTTCCTTTAAGACCGAAACCGAGTATGATGACAGCGACGACACGCTGACGCCGAAGCAGGTTCTTTCCGCAATTGCAAAGCTTTTGCCGGAGAATACCGTGGTTGCAACCGACGTTGGCCAGCATCAGATGTGGGCAATTCAGCACTTCCGCTTTGATTACCCCGGTCAGCTTCTGACCTCCGGTGGCTTCGGCACCATGGGCTTTGGCCTGGGTGCGGCAATCGGTGCAAAGGTCGGAAATCCTGAAAAGACGGTTATTCATATCACGGGTGACGGTAGCTTCCGCATGAATTGCAACGAGCTTGCCACCGTGCAGAATTACGGCGTGCCGATTATTACCTTTGTCTTCAACAACAAAACTCTTGGCATGGTTCGTCAGTGGCAGACGCTGATTTACGATAAGCGCTACTCTGAAACCACACTGACTGAGCGCGGCCCTGATTTTGTGGCCCTGGCAAAGGCTTACGGCCTTGGCGGCGCACACGTCACCAATGTAGAGGAGCTGGAGGCTGCCATCAAGGAGGCGACCACCTGCGGACACGGCTTTGTGATTGATTGCGCCATTGATATGGACGAGAAGGTTCGCCCCATGGTTGGCGGCGGCTCTCATATCACCGATTTCCTGTTGAGTTGAAAGGAGGCCCATGATGACAACAGATATGAAAAGACAAACGCTTGCCATTCTCGTGGATAATGAGTCGGGCGTTCTTTCCCAGATTTCCCGTTTGTTCTCCCGTAAGGGCTATAATATTGAAAGCCTTGCTGTGGGTGCTACCGAGCATCCTGAAACCTCTCGCATCACCATTGAGGTAATGGCAGATGAGGGCCAGATTCGATTGCTGGCAAATCAGCTGCGTAAGCTCTTTCCCGTCCATTCGGTAAAGCTGCTCACGCCCGAGGCGTCCATTCGCCGTGAGCTGGTGCTTTATAAGGTACGCACCCCCGACAGCACCGTGCGGAATGAGATTATCGGTATTGCAAATATCTTTCGTGCCAACATCATTGATGTGGCTGTTGGCTCCATTACGCTTTCTGTCATCGGTGCCGAGTCCAAGACCGATGCGATGGAAAAGCTTCTGCGTGAGTATGAGATACTGGAGCTTGTGAGAACCGGCGTTATTGCCCTTGAGAGAGGACAAGAAACTATAAAAGATGAAACCATTGAAAAAGGAGAATTTGATTATGGCAAAAATGTATTATGAAAAGGATTGCGACCTGAATAAATTAAACGGTAAGACCATCGCGATCGTTGGCTACGGCTCTCAGGGTCATGCACATGCGCTGAACCTGCGTGACTCGGGTTGTCACGTGATCATCGGTCTGCGTCAGGGCGGCAAGTCCTGGCCTGTGGCTGAAAAGGACGGCTTTGAGGTTTACACCGTTGCTGAGGCAACCAAGAAGGCTGACATCATTATGATTCTCATCAATGATGAGGCACAGGGCGATATGTATAAGAAGGATATCGCGCCCTACCTGACCGCAGGTAAGGCACTTGCGTTTGCACACGGCTTCAACATTCGCTATAAGCAGATTGTCCCTCCCGCTGACGTTGACGTTTTCATGGCTGCACCCAAGGGCCCCGGCCATACTGTCCGCGGTCAGTATATGGCAGGCAAGGGCGTGCCCTGTCTTGTTGCTGTTGAGCAGAACGCAACCGGCAAGGCATACGATATTGCACTGGCATATATTGCAGGCATCGGTGGCGCCCGTGCGGGCATCATGGAAACCACGATGCATGATGAAACCGAAACTGACCTGTTCGGTGAGCAGGCTGTGCTTTGCGGCGGCGTGGTTGACCTGATGCGCTGCGGCTTTGAAACCCTGGTTGAGGCCGGCTATGAGCCGGAGAATGCTTATTTTGAGTGCATTCACGAGATGAAGCTCATCATCGACCTCATCAACAAGGGCGGTGTTGCTGCAATGAACTATTCGATTTCTGATACCGCAGAGTTCGGTGAATACGTCAGCGGTCCCCGCGTGCTGCCCTACGAGCAGACCAAGGCGAACATGAAGGCAGTGCTTGCCGATATTCAGGACGGCACCTTTGCAGGCCGTTGGATTGCCGAGAACAAGACCGGTCGTTGCTTCTTCAACTCCAAGCGCGAGCAGCTTGCCCGTCACCCCATGGAGGTTGTTGGTAAGCGTCTTCGTGAGCAGATGCTGTGGAAGAATGACTCCGACCTTGACACCGCTTCCAATTAATTTCAAAACGTTTATCTGCCGTCCCCAAAAGGGGCGGCAGATAGGTCTTTCCTCAAGGACACATTTGCCTTAAAGTGTGCCGTTCAGGGAGG
>JAZOSC010000123.1:0-3274 GCA_045656925.1 Eubacteriales bacterium
TCCCTGCGGCGGCCTGCCGCGAGGGGGGGCACCCTGCCAAGCGAAGCTTTCAGGCCATTCGGGTTGAGGTGAACGGAGAGCTGGATGCCGTCGCACCAACCATTAAGGATGCGGACGCGCGCATGAACAAGGGTGGGCGCATCGCCATCATTACCTTCCATTCCCTTGAGGACCGCATTGTGAAAAATACCTTTGCGGAGCTCGCAAGCGGATGCACCTGTCCGCGTGACCTGCCCATCTGTGTCTGCGGCAGAGAGCCGAAAATCAGACTCATCAATAAAAAGCCGATACTCCCTTCAAGAGAGGAGCTTGCGGAAAATCCGCGCGCACGCAGCGCGAAGCTTCGCGTTGCGGAAAAGCTTTAATACAAACGATATGTAAAGAAATCAACGAAAAGGAGGCTGCCATTATGTACGGAACAGAGGTTTACGACAAGGTTTATTTCCGTGACGATTATCAAAAGCAGTTTGAGGCATTTCGCAGCCGCTACCACGGCCGTGTGCAGCAGGCCCTTGCAGGGCGTGCGGTAGACAACAGGCCGACGCCCAATGCTACCACGTATATTGCATTGCATGAGCTTGAGGATGGCGGCGTTACCGTTGCGTCCTCGGGTGATTTTCTTGAGTATTTCAATCGCCGTTACGGCGGTCGCGACCGCATCGGCGCCTGCCGTGCGGCACTTGCCACTGCCTTGCAGAAGAGCGAGAAGCAGAGCACCCGTTCCCCCCGTGAGAGAAGCGATGCCGTTGAGGGTGGCGCACTGGCCTGCCGTATGCGCTTCTCCCGTAGCCATCTGGTGCTTGTAAACGTGATGTTTACACTCCTGCTTGTCCTCTCGCTTGTCCTGCTTGGCGCATCGGACGTGATGCTTCGCCGCAGTGAGGAGGCACTTGCCCGTGCCGAGGCGGAAGCCCTGTACGTGAATGCCGCCAGCACCGATACAATGCTTGCAGATTCCGCATTGCCCGAGGCAAACGGCGAGTATCTTTCGTATTGTCAGGAAAACACCGTCACCGCGCATGAGGTGGAGGAGCAGAGCTTCTGGCGCTCTCTGCAAAAAGCATTTTCCTACCTTTGGTAATGGTCTAAAATAACCCCCCTGAGGAATAGAATTGGGTGTGCGACGCTTGTCGCCACCCGTTCTGTTTTTCAGGGATTTTTGTTTTGGGGGAAGAATATGGCTGTGGGAAAGGGTAAGGGAGCAGTTTTGCGCCGTCAGGCGCTGCTGGCGGTATTCCTGGTGCTTGTTTTTTTGTTTTTAGCGCTGCGTGTGCTTTTTTTGCAGATATTTGACTTTGAGCGCTATCAGAAGAAGGTGTTTGACCAGCTGACCACCGAGTCACGGGTAAACGCGGCAAGAGGTGCAATTACAGATAGCGCGGGGCGGGTGTTGGCCACAACGCGCACCGTCTATAAAATCTGCCTTTATCCCTCGCTGATTGCGCGTGCCGCTGATAGCGGGCGCGTAGGAGAGGCGCTTGCCACGGGACTTTCAGGCCTGATTACGGGGGTAAGCAGTGACGATGTGAGGGAGCATCTCACACACACGCGCGAGCTTTCCCGTACGCTGGCAAAAAAGGTTGACGGCGATACCGCGCGTGCCGTAATTGCCTTCGTGCAGGCAGAGGGGCTTTACGAGTACATTTCGGTCGAGGCGTGGAGTGACCGCTATTACCCCTACGGCAGTCTTGCCGCGCAGGTGCTTGGCTTTACGGGCAGCGACGGGCAGGGGCTTTACGGGTTAGAGCTGCAATACGATACGATGCTGGCAGGGAAGGCCGGGGCTTATATCACCGCAAGAGATTCAAGCGGTAACCGTCTGCCAAACCGCTATGAGGCATTTGTGCCTGCCGTGGACGGCGCAACCGTCAAAACCACGCTCGATGCATATATCCAATCTGTTTTAGAGGAGCAGCTTGAGGCTACGATGATAGAAAGCGGCGCCGCAAACCGCGTGTGCGGCATCGTGATGAACGTGAAAACGGGGGCGGTGCTTGCGATGGCAACAGCACCGAGCTTTGATTTGAATGAGCCGTTTACCCTGAACGAATATGCCGCGAGAGAGCTTGCGGCGATGGGGCTTCTTGAGGGGACGGCCGAATACAAGGCAGCCAAAAACGCCCTGCTGCTTGAAACCTGGTCAAACAAGGCCGCTACCGAGATTTATATGCCCGGCTCTACCTTTAAGGCAATCACCTGCTCGGCAGTCTTGGAGGAGGGTGCGGTTACCAATCTGAACGAGGGTTTTTTCTGCAGCGGCGCGCATAACGTGGCGGATCGCTGTATTCACTGCCACAAAAAGGGCGGCCATGGGGCTTTGACCTTTACCGAGGGGCTGCAAAATTCCTGTAACCCCGTGATGATGACGATTGCCGCGCGCATCGGTACCGATTGCTTTTACCGCTACGTGCGTGATTTCGGCATGCTGGAAAAAACGGGCATAGACCTGCCCGGCGAGGGGAATTCGATTTTCCATGCGGCAGGAAGCTTTACCCAGCTTGACCTTGCAACCGCGTCCTTCGGACAGAATTTCAAGGTTTCGGTTTTGCAGATGATTACCGCTGTTTCCGCCATCGCGAACGACGGTAAGCTGCTGACGCCCTATCTGGTGGAAAGCGTGACCGCGCCCACGGGCGAGGTGCTTTATCAGCATGAGGTTACGGTAAAAAGACAGGTTATAAGCGAGAAAACCGCAGATACCATCTGCGATATACTGGCAGGGGGTGTGGCAGGCGACGGCGGTGCGAAGAATGCCTATGTCGCGGGCTATCGCGTGGCAGCAAAGACGGGCACCTCGGAGAAGATCGGTGATGACAGAACCGCCCGTATCGGCTCCTGCGTGGGCTTTGCACCTGCCGATGATCCTGAAATTGCCGTGACCATCGTGGTTGATGAGCCGACCGACGGCAGCCGCTACGGCAGTGTGGTTGCCGCGCCCTACGTGGCAAACGTCTTTGAAGCGGCATTGCCCTATATTGGTGTCGAGCCTGTCTATACCGAGGCAGAGCAGGCGCTTGCCACGCTGACGGTACCCGATTGCAGCGGCTGGAGCGCGGCCGAGGCAGCAGCTACCCTGCGGCACGCAGGATTTTCTGTGGAGCTTGTCGGTGAGGGGCAGGTCATTACCGCCCAATCGCCTGCGGCGGGCAGCAAATTGCAACGGGAGGGGGCGACCGTCCGTCTGACGCTGGGTGATGCCGCCCCATCGATGCTGACTGTGCCGAGCGTGGTGGGTATGACGGCGAGCGAGGCGAGCAAGCTGCTGATCGATATG
>JAZOSC010000124.1:0-6421 GCA_045656925.1 Eubacteriales bacterium
GCGGCGGCGGCCCTGCTGTGACGGGCGTAGACCATCACGCCGCCCACAACACGGTCAAGACGGTGGACGGGAAAAAGCCTGCCGTAGGTAGAGGCAAGCGCCCTTGGCAGCGAGCCCTCTGCCGCATCCTCGGAAAGCAACCCCACGGGCTTTACAACCACAAGAATATCAGCATCCTCATATAAAATCCTTGGCATAAGCTCTCCTTTCCCGACATTTTTCGCACAGATGCGGTCAGATAATGCCCACCAAAGGTGGGCATAAAAATATTTAAGCGAATTCGGTCTTGCCGTCGGCAAGCAGCACACGGCGGCGCAGAATACGGTAGTGCTCGGCAGTGGGATCGCCCGAAAGGATACCAAGCTCACGGCGGAGCACGGTGATCAGTGCCTCGGGAGAAATATATTTCCCCTCCCCCGCGGCAAGCGTCACGCACATCGTCAGCACCCCGTCGGCAAAGCCGACCTCAACCCCTTGCAGGCTATCCGCAATATTAACCTCCCGCTCACCCGACTTGCCCTTTTTCATGACGTACAGGGAGCCGCTTGCAAGCAACGCACGCACGCGGTCGGCAAGTGCCTCGTCGGCACCCGTGGTTACGACCGTGTACTCATATACGGCATACGCCATATCCGAAAGCTTGGTAGCAGCGGGATAAACATCCAGCACGGCAAGCTCATGCGTCAGCTCTCTGTTCAACCTCTCCTTGACCTCGGCACAGGACATTTCACGCTCAATACGAATGTCAAGATACTCACATTCGCTCTCCGAGCCGACGGGCAGGGGCATGCCAAACACCATTTTGATATGGGGGTTAAAGCCCTTTGTATACCAAAGGGGCAGTCCCGCGCGCACCAGCACGCGCGCAAACGTGCGCTGCAGGTCAAGGTGCGAGATGTATTGCAGGTTGCCGACCTTACGGAATTTCACGCGCAGGGTGCGCGGTGCATCGAGCATCGGCAGGGTGAATTTTACGTCGTTTTTCTTCATTTGGCCGCACCTCCCTTGGGACAGCAGGTGCGCGCACCGCCCAGACGGTTGGCACCGCACCCCGCGCATTTTTCACGGCAGCTCGGTGTAGTGGCAGCACTATAAGCCTTGGCACGCTCACGCAGGAAAAACTCCTTACTGACGCCGCAGTCGATCACATCCCACGGCAGCACCTCGTCAAGCCCCATGGCGCGGTTGGCAAAGAACGCGGGATCAAGCCCTGCACGCTCAATGACAGAAAGCCATTTTTCGTAATCAAAAAACTCATCCCACGCATCAAAGCAGAAGCCCTCACGGGCAGCAAGGAGAAGCGCCTTGCCAAGACGGCGGTTGCCACGTGCCAGCACCGCCTCAATACGGCTGACGCGTGCATCGTGGTGCGTATAGCGCACCTTGCGGTCGGTAACCCGTTCGGCAAGGTACTGCTGCTTTTCCTCTAACATCTCCATCGTATCCTGCGCCTCCCACTGAAAGGGCGTAAAGGGCTTTGGCACAAAGCAGGACACGCTGATGGTAACCTGCGGCGAGCGTCCCTTCGGGCGCTCCTTATTGATATAGTACTGATGCACCACGTCGGTTGCAAGCTTCGCAATACCCGCAATATCCTCGTTCGTTTCGGTGGGCAAGCCGTTCATAAAGTAAAGCTTCACATTGGTCTTGCCGCCCGAAAACGCTACGTTGACGGCACGGAACAAATCCTCCTCCGTCACATTTTTATTGATAACGTCGCGCAGACGCTGGGTTCCTGCCTCGGGGGCGAAGGTCAGCGATGAGGTACGCACCGATGCGATGCGCTCCATCAGCTCACGGCTGAAGCTATCCACGCGCAGCGAGGGCAAGGAGAGGCTGACCATGTTTTTATCAGTCCATTCAAGCAAATCCCCCGTAAGCCTTTCAAGAGCGGTATAATCGCTGATGGAAAGCGAGGTCAGAGAAATTTCCTCATAGCCCGTGTTATCGTAAAGGCATTTTGCCTGATGATTCAGGACCTCCGGCGTTTTCTCGCGCACGGGGCGATAAATCATACCTGCCTGGCAGAAGCGACAGCCGCGGATACAGCCGCGGTAGACCTCCAGCATAATACGGTCATGCACCGCCTCGATATAAGGCATTACCACCTTTTCGGGGAAAAAGGCCTGATCCATATCGGCAATGATACACTTTTCCACCTGCTTCGGCACACGCGGATCCTTCGGCGTGATGGCGGCAACGGTGCCGTCCTCATGATAGGTCACATCATAAAGCGACGGAACGTAGATGCCCTTGATGGTGGTAGCCGCCTCAAAGAGAAAGGCCTCACGGCTATATCTTCCCTCCTCCTTCATACGGATATAGAGGTTGGTGAATGCAACCAGGTTATCCTCGCCCTCACCGATTGAGAAGCAATCAAAGAAATCCGCCATCGGCTCGGGATTATAGGCGCAGGGGCCGCCACCGATCACGATGGGCATATCCTCGCCGCGCTCACAGGCAAGCAGCGGAATACCCGCAAGCTCCAGCACGCGCAAAACGGTGGTATAGCACATTTCGTATTGCAGGGTAACACCCAGAATGTCAAACTCTGCCACGGGATCGCCCGACTCGTGCGCCCACAGCGGAATAGACAGCTCGCGCATTCTCTCCTGCATATCCACCCAGGGGGCAAACACGCGCTCACACCAGATATCAGGGCTTGCATTCAAGGCACCGTAAAGAATACGCATACCGAGGTTGGACATGCCAATCTCATAGGTATCGGGAAAGCAGAATGCAAAGCGCGCCTTGACCTCTCTCTTATTTTTGATGATGGCACCGTACTCGCCGCCCGAATAGCGGCCGGGCTTTTCTACCGTCTTGAGCACGGAGCTGATTTTTTCATTCATGTAAAACTCCTTTTATACTGTACCGCACAATATGCTACTGACCTTCCCTCTCCTTACGCAGATAGCAGAAGGAGGAGAGCGCGTGCACACCGCACCAGCACATATTGTACGCCACGACCAGATAGGCGGGAAGGGTGACAAGCCCCCCAAAGAAGGTGAGCACACCTGCCAGCACGGCACCCGTCAGAACAGCAAGCAGCTGCCAGACCTTGCCGAGCCTGATGGCACGGCGGATACGGCGGCAAACGGTAAAGGTTCGCGCCGCCTCAAGGGAGGAGCCGATTGCCACCACGGTGGCATCGACGTGATCGGTACGGATATCACTTTCCGCAGGCAACGGCTTGACTGCCTGCACAGGCAGCACGGCACCGTCAAAGAGTGTAGCGAGCAGCGTATCGTGCACGCCAGGATCCTTGGTACGAATCACAAGCCGCACACCCTCTCTGTCGGTAGCATCCAAAAGCTCATGCAGCCCGTCCTCGGCACGGTAGCGCGCGATGAACAGCGCTGTCAGGCGATTGCCGATGGCCACACAAAGCATATTGCGGCATAGCTCCTCATAACGGCCGTCCTTTTTGGGAGAAACGCGAATTCCGTAGCGCTGCAAATATGCCACGTCACCCAACAGAATGGGGGTTTTGCGTTCACCCGACACTACGGCAGCGACGCCATGCTCGTCAACGTCAGTCAGCGTAACCGCATCTGCAGGCAGGCGCAGTGTCTCCGGCACCTCGACCGAATGAACCAGCTGACTGCCGATGCGCTCAAGCAGGGCGCGAATCAAAACGGTGGCACGCTCCGCATCGCAATTCTTCACCAGCTCAAATTGCTCATGCGGCATAGGCTTGAAGCATTCCACGTCAGGCAGAACAAGTGCGGTTTTTCCGCCGCACTCATACACTGCGCTCTCCCCCACTATGGCACCTGTGCGCTTCAGTCGCAGCCAGGTTGCCATCACCATCGGCATAGATGTAGCAAGCACACAAAGCACGGGTGAGGCGATAAGAAAAGTCACAAGGGCCGTATGCAGGGCATATTCGAAATCGTTGCCAAGCACGACAGCAACAAGCGCAAGCACAAAGGAAAGGGCGGCTACCATCAGCATTTCGGCACCGAAGGACCTGTGATGGTCAGCCTTTTTACGGGTATTGACAAAATAATTGCGTACAAAGCTGACGGGGCGCACATAAAGCACACGCTCCCGTTGCTCACTTTCAAACAGACGGCGCTTGGCATCGCCCTCGCGGTTTCCGACCGAAACGCGCGTCATCAGGGCATATTTGGGATACTTCGAGGATACCACGCGAAATGCACAGGACTCTCTGTGCCAGTTAAACAGCTCCGACAGCGAAACAAGCACAAGATTGGCGGCCGCCGGGGATAAAAAGAGTGTCATGCTGCTCATTGCAGGTGCAAAAAATAAGAATACGTGATAAAGCAGTGTCACGATCACCACGACAGCAGAAAGCGAATAATCCGAGGGTGTCAGACGGCAAAGCCGCAGAATACCGTCACGAAGCGGCCGTTGCAAAAGAACGGCGGCAGTCAAGAAAAGCACAAGACCTGCCACAATATAAGCAGGCGCGTAGGCAAAGCCCTCGTACGGGGTGCCGAACAGCTCACGCACGGTAAGTGAGCGCTCAAAGACAAACAGCAGCACGGTCATCACAAGGCTGACCGCCAGATTGATAATATGGCGGCGGCGCTGCTTGGCGTAAAAGCTGCTGATTTTCACGTCAAGCGAATGAGAGGTATACTCATAGCTGCTCTTGTCATGCGTGCGTGCGCCGCCCGCTTCTCTGGTTTTACCGTTGACGACGCGCTCATGATACTCGCGGATTTTTTCAAAGCCGATGGCCTCGCCAAGCTCATCCTCATAATCAAGGTCCACCAATAGCTTGAAATCCGCCTCGGAGCTTTCAAGCCTGCGCTTGAACGCCACCTGCTCGGCAGACATACGGGCAAGCGAGGGCTTGGGCAGGGCACCCTCCTTATTGCGGCGCACCGAAAATGCCGAGAAAAGCCTAACACGCTCCTCCTCGGGCACGTCCGTCAGGGCATCCGCGGCGGCAGACTGCTCCGCAGTGCCTGCGCTCTCCCCCTCGCCGACGGCCTCTGCCGCCTTTTTTGCGGCGCGCCTTGCGGCTGCAGCCGCCATCAGCTCCTGCTCATCGGGTAGCTCCACGGGCTTACCGTCAATTTCAATAATCGGCTCGCCCGGTGCACGCACACGCGCCACCTGCGTAATCTCGATCGCCTCACTTCCGGCCTCTCCCTGCGTGGGAGCAGGCTCCTCATCGGCATCACCCGACTCACCCCAGGCATCGGTGTTTCCGAAAATATCGGAAAGCAAGCCCTCCACAGTCAGCTGCTCAACCTCGGCAATCGGCGTTACCGTCCGTTTTACGCGGCGCGTACGCACCAAGCCCTCGCCCTCCGCAGTGGCATCTGCCATAGGCAGGTCAAGCGGAATTTCCATTTGTGTGATTTCGGGAACAGGGGCGACAGCCACCTTCTCCGTCACGGGCACATCGCTCGCAACAGCCTCACTCGCAGGTACATCTGCTACAGGGGAAACGTCCTCCTGCACCGCAGGCTCTACCGTTTTACGGCGTGATACACGCCCTTTGGGCGTGCGGCGCCAGAAAAGGTCCTGCTCCTCGGCCTCCGCAAGCTCTGCCGCACGGCGTCTGGTGCCCTCTCTCGCCTCCTCAAAAAGCGGCGCTTCCTCACCTTGCTCCCCGATTTCCGAAAGACGGGGCACGCGCTTTCTCCGCCGTCTACTACCCCTCGGTGCGGCCTTCGCCGCAGGTTCTTCGGGAGCAGCCTCCTCCGCTTGGGGGACAGCATCCTCCGCTGCGGGAGTAGCTTCTTCCGCTTCGGGAGCAGCTTCTTCCGCTTCGGGAGCAGATGCTTCTGCCAGTGGCAGAGGCTCCAATGATTCGGGAGAAGGCTCCTTTACGACCGCTTCACCGTCCGCAGTGTCGGGTTCGGTGTGCATCACAAGCACCTCGTCCGGCTCATCGGGAACGGCAGCATCGGCATGCACCGCGCCCTCCTCTACCGCTTCGGGCGCACCTGCCTCGGCAAGCACCTCGGCGATACCCGGTGCAGTTACGCCTGCAATCAGCTCCTGCTCTGCCGCAAGCTGACGGCGCAGCTCCTCCATCACACGGTCGGTTTCCGACCAATCGTATTTCTTATCTGCCACGGTATCGCCTCCTTTCAAAATTTGTTTTTACCATAGGGCTTCAGCCCCTTCTTTGCTGATATGCCGCCTCACAAAGCAGCACGGCTGCGGCGGTGGATACGTTAAAGGAATTCACCTTACCGTACATCGGGATAGACACCACAAAATCACTTCTTTTACGCACCAATTCAGATACGCCCGCGCCCTCGCTACCAACAACAATAGCGGCAGGCACGTTCATATCAACCGTGCGGAAATCGGCACCGCCCGCCTCTGCCGCGAATGTCCAAACGCCCTTCTCCTTAAGCTCGTCTATCACGTTTGCAATATTCGCCACCTTTGCGATCGCCATATGCTCGATAGCACCAAGTCGGATCGT
>JAZOSC010000125.1:0-2933 GCA_045656925.1 Eubacteriales bacterium
CAGATTTACGTGCGCCGTGATATCATCGGTGAGGAGTCTTATGCAGGCTTCAAGAAAATGGATATCGGTGATATTGTCGGTGTAAAGGGCATTGTGTTCCGTACCCGCATGGGTGAGCTGAGCGTCAGAGCCACCGAGGTGGTGCTGCTTGCCAAAAGCCTGCTTCCCCTGCCCGAGAAATTCCATGGCTTAAAGGACCAGGAAACCCGTTACCGTCAGCGCTACGTTGACCTGATTGTGAACCCCGAGGTGAAGGATACCTTTGTTAAGCGCAGTCTGATTTTGCGTGAGCTGCGCGCTTTCCTTGACAGCAAGGGCTTCCTTGAGGTGGATACGCCCATTCTCACACCCTTTGAGATCGGCGCATCGGCACGCCCCTTTATGACGCATCACAATACGCTTGATATGGATATGGTGCTGCGTATTGAAACCGAGCTTTACTTAAAGCGCCTGATTGTCGGCGGTATGGACCGCGTTTACGAGGTTGGCCGTATCTTCCGTAACGAGGGTATGGATACCAAGCATAATCCCGAGTTTACCAGCATTGAGCTGTATCAGGCTTATACCGATTACCACGCCCTGATGGATCTGGTTGAGGAAATGATGCGTACTGTGGCAGAAAAGGTCTGCGGCAGCCTTGTCATTCCTTACTGCGGTCACGAGATTGACCTTGGCCATTGGGAGCGCATGACGATGCTTGAGGCTGTTAAGAAGTACAGTGGTGTGGACTTTAACGAGATTGCAACCGATGAGGAGGCAATTGCCGTAGCAAAGCAACACCATGTTGCGCTGCCCGAGGTACCCACCAAGGGCGCCATTCTTGCCGAGTTCTTTGATGCGTTTGTTGAGGATAAGCTGATTCAGCCTACCTTTATCTACGATTATCCCGTGGAGATCAGCCCGCTTGCCAAGCGCAAGCCTGAGGATCCTGCGTATACCGAGCGTTTTGAGTACTTTATCAATGCCACCGAGTTTGGCAATGCCTTCTCTGAGCTGAATGACCCCATTGACCAGAGAGAGCGCTTTGAAAGACAGGTTGCAGAGCGCAAGGCGCTTGATCCCGCATGCCGCGCACAGGTGGATTACGATTATATCACCGCACTGGAGTACGGTCTGCCCCCGACGGGCGGCCTTGGCTTTGGCGTAGACCGTCTGGTGATGCTGCTTACCGACAGCGCATCTATCCGTGACGTGCTGCTGTTCCCCACAATGAAGCCTGTTGACTAAATGTATTACGGACTGCTATGTGAAAAACCCGTAGCAGTCCGTTTTTTAAAATTACCGCAAGCGCAAAAAAGGCTCCCTTGTGTAAAGGGAACTGTCAGCTGTGCTGACTGAGGGATTGTATTTGCTTGAAAAGAAATCAAGAAACACGTCCCGTTAAATTCGTATAGCAGGGAGATTTTTTTATGAAAGACCACGAGAGAGAGGATAAGCTGGAGGCGCACGATATCAGACGTGTCGCCCCCGACGGTACGCCAAAGCCTGCGCGCAAGCACGACAGGGTCTACCGCTTCCTTGATAATTTCTGGTATCATCATAAGTGGCTGGTGATCGGTGGACTTTTTGTCACAGTGGTGCTGCTTGTGTGTATTTTGCAGATGTGTGGCAGGGAGGAGGAGCCTGACATGACGGTTGCGCTGGCAGGCCCATACAGCTTTGCCACTGATGAGGCGGGCCTGACCAACCTGAAAAAGTGCCTTGCAACCTATCTTGCAGGGGATATGAACGGTGACGGTGAGAAAACCGTTAAGGTGAATTACTACAGTATTTATTCCGAGCAGGAAATCAAGGATGAGGCGGCACGTGTGGACGAGGAGGGGAATCCCGTCGGTAAAGAAATCAGTACCGCACAGAACACGCAGGAATTTAACCTGTTCCGCCAATATCTGACCACGGGGGACGCCGCAGTTTTGTTCCTTTCGCCCTGGCTTTTTGAGGAATACAGCACCAAAAGCGTCTGCCTTGCCGACGCCGCCCCCCACTTTGGCGATAAGCTCCCTGAGGGTGCAGAGGTTACCGTCCTTGAGGACGGCAGCACGCGCGTGTACGGCGTGCGCCTTGCCGATACTGTGCTTTGGCGCGAAAATTCCGCCATTCGCACCGCCCTGCCTGAGAACACCTATATCTGCCTGATGCACCCGGGTGTGCTTGGCAATAACAGCGATGTCGATGCCTATAACGCCGCCGTCATGTTTTATCTTGCGTTGGTGAAATAATATGTAAAACAGGCAATTGAATAAGTAAATTAACGGTGCATATAAACTATGCACCGTTAATTTTACACGTGGAGTTTTCTTGTGTTTCGTGCTTTTGTCATTTTCCAAATGCTTTACAAATAAAAAATATGTGTTATAATGAAAATGTACTTTAAAAATTAAAGATGCAAATGATTTTAAAAGCGGTGTCTTAAATTTTATGGGAAAGGGGATTCTGTCTAATGAACAGGTTAAGCAAAAACTTTATCATAATGACATCTGTGATTTTGCTAATCATAATTTTCAGTATGATTTTGTTTTTTACCCTTGCAAATCGTAAAATCGAAATATATGCAGTGAGTTTTGATGAACAAATTAAGTTTTCGCTTGGAAAGTATAAGGTGGAAGCATTTAACGTTTCATCATACAACGGAAATAGTATCACAAAAGCCCCAAATGCCCAAAAAATATTAGATGAAAGAATTCTAAATAGTTCCTACCTTTATGATTCGTATGAGGTATATTACAATAATTATTCCTGTACCTACTATATTATGCTATACGAGGGATATTATTTCGTTGTGTGGATTGATGCAATCGGACAACTCGTTATAGAAAATATGGTTAGTGAATTTTCAGCAGCGGCTACGGAGTTCTTTTTCACATTTCCAAAATTAGATATTACTCCTATGGAAAATGAAGAAAATTATTATACATGGCAGGAAATTGGAGTTA
>JAZOSC010000126.1:0-2480 GCA_045656925.1 Eubacteriales bacterium
TCATCAGTGAGATTAACAAAGAGGTTGAGATGTTCGTTGAGGATCTTGGCTCCAAGAGAGATCGCTTCTTTGGCCGTCACGGCTCCGTTGGTCAGAACCTCGATGGTCAGTTTGTCAAGGTCGGTATTGCTACCGACACGGGTGCTCTCCGCAGAGAAGTTCACCTTATAGACAGGGGTGTAGATAGAATCGGTGAAAATTGTGCCAAGCGGTACGGAAACGCCACCTGCACTCATTGCCGCCAGCTGCTTATTGCGCTCCTGCGTTACATAGCCACGACCGTGGTCGAAGCACAGCTCCATGTAAAAACGCTTATTATCAGCAACGGTAGCAATGTGATGCTCAGGGTTCAGAATCTCAAGGTCAGCATCTGCCTGAATATCACCCGCAGTGACCTCGCAAGGACCGGTGACATCAATGACAACCGTCTTTGCCGCAGCACTGTAAAGCTTGGCAGTGATTCTCTTTACGTTAAGAACGATTTCGTTCACTGCTTCCTTTACACCGGGAACAGTGGAAACCTCGTGAAGCACGCCGTCAATTTTAATATTGGTGACAGCGACACCCTGCAAGGAGCTCAGCATGATTCTGCGCAGCGAATTGCCCAGCGTGATTGCATAACCACGCTCAAGAGGCTCAACCACAAACACACCGTATGTGCCATCTGCGCTCAATTTGTCTATTGTAATATTCGGCTTTTCAATTTCAAGCATTCCAATAAACCCTCCTTCTGTAATTTCATGCCGCAAAGCGGCAAAATGTGTTGCTTAGTATCAACGCGCGGCCGCGAATTCCATCGCCGCCGAAAAGAACGGAAAACGGAATTACTTGGAATAAAGCTCGACAATAAGCTGCTCGTTGAAGTCGAAGTCAATGTCATCGCGGGCGGGCAGAGCCACAACCTTAGCGGTAGCATTCTCCTTGTTCACCTCAAGCCACTTGGGCGTAAGCTTGGAAGCTGCACCCTCCATGAGAGCCTTGATGACGGTAAGATCACGGCTTGCTTCCTTGACAGCGATAACGTCGCCAACCTTCACGGAAATAGAGGGAATGGTTACCTTCTTACCGTTGAGGGTGAAGTGACCGTGCAGAACCAGCTGACGAGCCTCCTTGCGGCTGTTCGCCATACCCATACGGTACACGGTATTGTCAAGACGTCTCTCGAGAAGGATAAGCAGATTCTCACCGGTCATACCGGACTTACGATCTGCCTCTGCGTAGTAGTTCGCAAAGGGCTTCTCAAGAATACCGTAGTATCTCTTGGTCTTCTGCTTCTCACGAAGCTGCATACCATACTCTCTGACCTTCTTGTTTGCTGCGCCATGCTGACCGGGAGCAGTGCTTCTGCGGTCAATCGCGCATTTCCCAGTCATGCAACGCTCGCCCTTGAGAAACAGCTTAGTGCCCTCACGGCGGCAAAGACGACATACGGGACCAGTATATCTTGCCATTTTCGATTACCTCCTGTAAATAATCAGACGCGGCGGCGCTTAGGCGGACGGCAGCCGTTGTGGGGGATCGGAGTTACATCCTTAATCATGGTGACCTGAAGACCAACGGTTTCAAGCGCACGGATAGCGGATTCACGTCCGGAGCCGGGACCCTTCACGTAAACCTCAACGGACTTCAGGCCATGCTCCATCGCAAGTTTTGCAGCCTGCTCAGCTGCAGACTGTGCTGCGAAGGGAGTGGATTTACGGGAGCCCTTGAAGCCAAGCTCACCTGCGGATGCCCAGGAAATTGCATTGCCTGCAACATCGGTCACGGTGATAATGGTATTGTTGAAAGTCGCACTGATGTGAACGGCGCCTTTTTCAATATTCTTGCGCTCGCGACGTTTCTTTACGACTTTTTTAGAAACACTAGCCATATTTATGCCACTCCTTTATTACTTCTTCTTGTTTGCAATGGTCTTTGCGGGACCCTTGCGAGTTCTTGCGTTGGTCTTGGTTCTCTGACCGCGAACGGGCAGACCCTTTCTGTGACGAATGCCACGGTAGCAGTTGATTTCAACCAAACGCTTGATGTTGAGTGCTACGTCACGGCGAAGGTCACCCTCTACGGTGTAGGAGCTTTCAATGACGTCACGCAGCTTTGCAACCTCATCCTCAGTCAGATCCTTTGCACGGGTATCGGGATTGATACCGGTCTTGGCGAGGATATCGTTTGCGCTCTTACGGCCGATGCCGTAGATATAGGTCAGTGCAATTTCCACTCTCTTTTGATTGGGAATATCAACACCTGCAATACGAGCCATAGTATTTTACCTCTTTCTTCAGTGTGGGGATTAGCCCTGTCTCTGCTTGTGCTTCGGATTCTCACAGATGACCATTACGCGGCCGCCTCTCTTGATAATCTTGCACTTTTCGCAGATCTTTTTAACGGAAGGCTTTACTTTCATTTGTCACACCATTCCTTTCATCTAAAATGTTTGATCAAAGCGATCATTTTGCACGCCAGGTAATACGTCCCTTGGTGAG
>JAZOSC010000127.1:0-2470 GCA_045656925.1 Eubacteriales bacterium
ATCATCGCCATCTCGGAGCCGACACGGCAGGGCACAAATACGGGACAGACCGTGGTGCCGAACTTATCGTGCAGCTCGTAGAAGGAT
Organism: Eubacteriales bacterium; assembly: GCA_045656925.1. Classification (GTDB taxonomy): domain Bacteria; phylum Bacillota; class Clostridia; order Oscillospirales; family CAG-272; genus Firm-07. The sequence goes on from JAZOSC010000127.1 coordinate 88, forward strand.
TTTTCAAGGCTGTAATCGGGATCATCGCACTTATTGACGAAGAATACGCGCGGCACGCCTGCGGCCTCGGCGGCATCCCAGGCAAGCTCGGTACCGACCTCGATACCGCTTTTACCGTCCACAACGATCACGGCGGAGCCTGCAACGCGGAGCGCCTGACCTACCTCACCGACAAAGTCGGGGTCGCCGGGGGTATCCACGATATTGATTTTAATATCCTTCCACGTCACGTGTGCAAGCGATGCGGAAATAGAAATACCGCGCTTCTGCTCCTCGGCATCAAAGTCAAGGACGGTATTGCCGTCTGCAATTTTGCCCAGACGGTCGGTTTTGCCCGAAAGATAGAGCATCGCCTCGGCAAGACTGGTCTTGCCGCACTCGCCGTGGCCGAGCAGTGTCAGATTGCGGATAGATTTGGTGTCAAATACAGTTGCCATGGTGGTAGTCCTCCTTATGCCGCCTCTCGCGGCGTGGTTATACGTAAAAGGATTGCTTTTATCATATATTATTTTCATTATAACGAATAGTGAAAGAATTTGCAAGAGAATTTTGGGAATTTATCAACATAGTATGTAGAAATTCCTCGTTGTTTTTTGTACAAATTCGACAATAATATAGCCAAAAACAGTGAAAAAGCCGCGGCGATCCCTCGCCGCGACCTTTTTTTACTCAAATTTTACGCATAAAAATGTAGGAGATATCCTCTGTGTGCATGCGGACAGGTACGGAAGCCTTGCACGATTTCACAACGAAATGCGAAACAGCCGTTCGGCATTTTCGCTTGTAATTTTTACCATTTCATCGGTCGTAATGCCATGGATTTCGGCTAATTTTTCCGCCGTGTAGCGGGCGTAGCCCGAGTGGTTTAATTTGCCGCGGTGCGGCACGGGGGCGAGGTAGGGGGCATCGGTTTCAATGAGCATACGGTGGGGGGGGACGGCGGCCGCCGCCTCACAGACCTTCGGTGCGTTTTTAAAGGTTACGACACCCGGAAAGGAAATATACCACCCACGGCGCACAAGGCCCTTTGCCATTTCTGCCGAGCCGCTGTAGCTGTGAAACACACCGCGCACCCCTGCGTGGCGGCAGACGGCGTCAAACACGTCGCCGTGCGCCTCGCGGTCGTGAATCACCACGGGAATATCGCACGCCTCTGCCATTTTCAGCTGCTCCTCAAAAATATAGGCCTGCTTTTCTTTATCGGTACCGTCGTAATGGTAATCGAGTCCAATCTCGCCGAGGGCGACAATTTTATCCCGCTTGCGCGTATCGGCAGTCCCCAGCAGCGCGCGAATGTCACGCAAAGCCCCGTCAATATCCGCAATCCGTTCACCGTCGCCCGGGTGTATGCCCACCGTGGCATACATATGGGGCCAACGCGCCGCCTCGGTGACCACAAGACGGGAATTCTCCACATCGGTGCCGATATTTACGATAGCGGCAACGCTCTCCTCAAAAAGCGACTGTAAAAGTGCATCTGTGGAGCCGAATTCTCTTTCAAAGCGGCTATCGTAATAGTGCGCGTGGCTGTCAAAGAGCTTTTCCATGCTTTTCTCTCCGTTTTTTTAAGAAATACTGTAATAATCTGCGTGCAACGACCACGCCAAGGCAGAGCCCCCACCATTTAAAGAACCAGTCAAGGGCGATAATCCCCTGCCAATTGATGCGTCCATAATGCCAGAAGCGCACGCCAAAGCCAAAAAGCGCGACAGAGCCGACAAGCAGCTCTAAAAGCGTGGTAAGGACAGCACCCAGCAGCGAGGACAGCAGCGGAAACCACTTTTTATCGTCTAACAGCAGAAGCACCGCTGCCACGGTGCCGCCCATCGGTGCCATCAGAAGGGACGCCTCGCCGTGGCCCATAAAATAGCGCCAGACGATTTCAACAACCAGGTAGGCAAGCCCACCGCCAAGAAAACGGTATAAATGTTTCATAAGTACCTCATCTGCGCGGTAAAAGCGCAAGGGGAGCCGTGGCTCCCCTTAAAAATTGAAATATCAGCGTAGTGCCCACATCAAGGCATCTCCACCGAGATTCCACACGCCAAAGGCGTGTGCCCTACGGGTTCGATTGCGCCGCCCCTGTCATTCTGAGCGCAGGGCACTTGCCCGTAGCCGAACTGCAAAGCAGCACCGAGCGCACGCGCGGTGGAATCCTGAGGGCGGCTTCACTCAGAATGACACGGTGGGGGTGACTATAGATTAGCGGATGCGCTCGCCAAGGGGCGTTTCGGAATCAAGAAATACCACACGAACGGTTTCCTCGCCGCTGGCGAGAATCATGCCCTCGGAATCAATGCCGCAAAGCTTGGCGGGCTTCAGGTTTGCAACCACGATAACCTTTTTGCCAAGCAGTGCCTCGGGCTCATAGAATTTCGCGATG
>JAZOSC010000128.1:0-4109 GCA_045656925.1 Eubacteriales bacterium
CCCCCACACGGGAATAAGCAAAAAATTCAAAAGCAGATTGAACGATATGCCGACCAGCGCAGTCACAAGCGCCGCCCCCGAGCGATACCCTGCGGTATACGCACTGCCGAGAAACTGTGCGAATGCCGCAAAAAGGGCTGACAGTGTGAGATACGGCAGGCTGTCGGCCGCATCGGCATAGGCTGCGGCAAAGAGGAGTGAAAAAAGCGGTCTGCCAAGGCAGATCAGCCCCGCTGCCGCCAGCACACCGAAGGGCAGCAGCAGGCGATAGGTTCGCCCGAAAATCTCGTCGCGCTCCCCTGCCTTTGCATGCGCGGCGGTATAGTGCCATGCCTCCATAAACACGCCTGCGGCGAAGGTAAGCAGCGCGGGCAGCCTTGCTGCCGCGGCATACATGCCCACGGCAGCCGCGCCGTGATAAAAGTGAAGCATATAGCGGTCAAGCGCGGCACTGCCCCACCAGAGCGCGGCCGTAGGCACAAGGGGCAGTGCGTAGCCGAGCATTTTGCGAAAAAGCGTGGGGGAGCGCACGGGCGTTATCTCCTGCTCGCGCCCCCAAAGCAAAAGGGCAAGCAGCAGCGCGGTCATCATATCCCCCAACGCCACGCCAAGCAGATAGCCCGTAGCCCCCAAGGCGCGGAAGCGAATCAGAAAAATTTGCAGTGTGACCGTGAGCAGCGCGCAAAAAATCTGCCCGATTGCCACGGGGGTGTAGCGTCCTCTTGCACGAAGCATATGCACGACAAGGCTGCGCGCCGCCGATGCCACCACGAAGGCAAGCAGGCAAAAAAGATACCCGTCAAGGAAGGAAAGGCGGAAAAGCAGGGGCAGCAGCAGGCAAAGCACCCCCGTGCCGAGCATGAGCAGGCAAAGCAATGCAAAAAGCACCGCGCCCGTGCGCTCCCCTGCCGCCAGGAAGCGGAATGCCGCCTCGGGCGCACTCAAGGTTACCAGGGGCAGGAGAAGGAGTGCCGTTGTTTGCAGAATATCCACTGTGCCGAAGGCCTCGGGTGAGAGCCATGCGGTAAACAGCGGCAGGGTGAAAAAGGACAGAAGCTTGGTCAGAAAATTGGCTGCACAAAGCAAGCATGTGTTTCCAAACAAATTCCCCTCGCGCGCCATAGCTCCCCTCCTTTTTCTTAATATGTGCCGTATTGATGCGAGAAAAGGCTATTTCAAAACCCATAATGCAAAAAGGAGCAGCTGCTCCTTTTCTTTATATTTCGCGACGCATACGCTCAAGCGCGCCCTTTTCGAGACGACTGACCTGTGCCTGGGAAATGCCGATGCTCTCGGCAATCTCCATCTGGGTTTTGCCGCTGTAAAAGCGCATTTCTATGATTTTCCGTTCACGCTCCGAAAGCTTCTTCATCGCATCGCGCAGTGCCACGTGCTCAATCCAATGCTCATCAGCCGCCGAGGTATCGCTTAACTGATCCATCACGTAAATGGCATCTCCGCTTTCGTTATAAACAGGCTCATAGAGAGATATGGGCGGCGAAATCGCCTCCATCGCACGCAGCAGCGGCTCTCGCTCCACGCCAAGCTTGTCGGCAATTTCCTCAATGCTCGGCTCACATTCCCGTTCCCTTGTCAGCTCCTCCCTTGCCTGCAGGGCGCGATAGGCAAGGTCACGCACCGAGCGACTGATGCGAATGGAATTGTTATCCCTGAGATAACGGCGTATTTCGCCGATAATCATCGGCACGGCATAGGTTGAAAATTTAACGTCAAGCGCGAGATTGAAGTTATCCACCGCCTTGATCAGCCCGATGCACCCCACCTGAAAGAGGTCATCGGCATTTTCCTTCCGCCCCGAAAAGCGTTGAATGACCGAGAGAACCAGGCGCAGATTGCCAAAAATCAGCTCCTCGCGGGCACAGTCGTCCCCCGCCCTTGCGCGGACAAGCAGGGCTTGCTTTTCCTCATCTGTGAGGGTTTTCAGCTCCGCGGTATTGATGCCGCAGATTTCCACCTTGTTTTTATACATTTCCATCTCCTTTTTGGGAGTAAGAAAAGTATTGACGGGGTGGGATTTTCTTATGCACAAAATGCCCTGCCAAAAACCGCCTTTTATCGCTTTACCCCTGAAACGGTATTGGAAATGTCACATTACAACAAAACAGCCAGCGGCCGCGGCCGCTGGCTGTGAATTGTTTTTGAAAATGCTTTACATTGCAGGCTTGGTGGTATGCTTGGTATAAAGCAGACCGCTTGAAATGCTGGTACCGACCTTCGACCAGGCAACATCGCTTGGCAGCTTATCCTGTCCTGCACACATATGGCGGATACCGTACGGATTGGTAGCAGAATACATCGTGTAATTGACACCGCCTGACAGAACCGTGACGGTGTAATCCTTATCCCAGTTCAGGATAATGTAGTGCACCGAAGCCAGGTTATTACTGACCTTATAGTTTACACCAAGATAGTTGCTTTTATTTGCATTCGCAATGCTGTTATAGGCCTCATAAGCCGTTTCGCCCTGCGGCCACCAGACGAGCTTGGGGGCAACCAGCTGATAGAGCTTCCATTCACAGCCGGTAAAGCCGTGGTGCGCGTACTGCACCATCTCGGTCTGCAATGCAGGGCCGTAGGTTGCGCGCATGCTCTTGCTGGCATCATCCTGTGCATCACCCAGCCAGAGGACTGCCGATTTACCGCCCGTGGGCTGGCCGTTATTGGTGTGATAGATGTGGGTACGGACAACGGTAGAGGCATCGTTATAGATATGCAGCTTTTGCGGGAAAAGATCCTCATGCGTATGCATCACCTCAAACTCCACGTTGGAGAGCCAGAAGCGCTGGCCGCTGTGTACCTTGTAATACTTGAAGCCTGCCTCCTTACCGGGTGCATCCTTGATTCTGGTGGAATACTCGGCGTAATTGTTACGCAGCGTAACGTTACCGTCTTTATCGTTATAATGCTCCTCATCAGAGATAAAGTTGGCAATCAGGCGGTCAACCGTCACATAGGTCTTGTGCTTGGTAATGCCCGAAATGGATACGTCCCTTGTGCCGTAGCCTGCACAGTATTGGTTGATAAAGCTGGCGATATTGCCCGTATGGTCGCCATGGCCATGCGAAACCACCCATGCGGCGATACGAATGGGATCGTTTTCCGTTGGGGTATTGCCGTTATGGCTATCCATATAGTAAGCAAGCAGCACCTTATAAATCTCATCGCGTGCCTTCGTGGTGGAACGGCCGCCATCAAGAAGCACGAAGGAGCCGTCCTGCAGTGCAATCACGTACAGGTTACCGTACCAGGCGTTGTTCGATTCATACAGTCTGATGGTGGAAACCGAGCTTTCCTGAATCTTATTTGCGTAGTTGGGTGCAAGCATCTCCGCTTCAAAAAGATTCACGGTGCTTGTATAGGCCGAAACGATACGGATAGCGGGCTTGTAAAGCGTTACCTTTTGTGTCGCTGCGTGCTTATAGGCATTGTAAGCCACATAAAGCGTGGTACGCTTCGTGGTATTTACGTAGGTGCGGTAAATGCTGTCCTCCGCAGTGGTTTCCTTACCGTGAAGCGTATAGCCTGCGGCCTCAAGCTTCCCGCAGTAGGCTTTATAGGCATCGGCAGAAACGCCCTTACCCTCGTAATAAAACTCGGTGGAGCCGTCATGCACATCAGCGGAGCCAGAGAGTGCCAGCCCCTCGGGACGGGGGAAATCAGTCAGGACAGGGGCCTCGGTATCGGTAAAAATGCAGGCAAAATCAGAGGGGATAATAAAAATACGACTATCATCCTTCTTCACCACGGAGTCGGAAAGCATATCCTTGAACAGACGGAAGGCATTTTCCATGGCCGCATCGCCAAGGCCCGCCACAAGCAGCTTGCCGTTTTTGACACCAATACCGTAATCAAGTGCATCCATGCCCTGGGTGAAATCCTTCATCTCAGCACGGTCAGCGTTACCGACGACAATCTCCTTCGGATAGGTGCTTTTGTTATCCACAATTGTCTTCATGCCCGTGCCGCGCACGTCGGAAAATTCACCGATAAGATTCTTCGCCTCGTCAATCTTATCGAGCACGAAATCGCCATCCGCGAGAAGCGAGGAATGGACAAATGCCCACTGAGTATCCTCAATGGTGAAGGTT
>JAZOSC010000129.1:0-7034 GCA_045656925.1 Eubacteriales bacterium
ATTGTCGGTCAAGATCCTTTGAAGGTCAGATTTGACGTGTCCGACGGAATTGAGATCATCGGAAAACGATGATATATTATAAGTAATGATGGTAGATGGTTATTCAGACAAACGTAACTCCGCCGATAAGCCGGGTTCTGTCGTGAACGGCCATCTATCTGCGTTTTGCGTCACCGCAAAACTTCGGGATTGCTCCCGTGCCACCCAAGGGAATACGTCGGGCAGACATCCCTTATACGGTGTTGCTTCGGATAGGGTTTACAGCAAACCTATGTTACCATAGGAGTGGGTGAGCTCTTACCTCGCCTTTCCATCCTTACCCCTGACGGGGCGGTTTATTTCTGTTGCACTTTCCCGGCAGTCACCTGCGGCTGACGTTATCAGCTATCCTGCCCTGTGAAGCCCGGACTTTCCTCACGGTAATACCTTTCGGCACCATACCGCGCGGCCGTTTGATGAAGTTCCCGAATATTATACCATGCCCCCCCGTGTTTGTCAAGCGAGGGGGAAAGGAGAAATATGACCTTTCTTCAATATTATCTGCAGATATTGCTGTTTACTGCCGCCCTGCCACTTGCGTTCGGGCTGCTTGTTTACGTCTGCAATAAGGCCTTTTGTGCACTGGTCGGTGCAGGATGGGGGCGGCCTATTCTGCTCGCCTGGCATACCGTGCTCACGCCAATCAGGGAATTTGCACATCTGGTTGCAGCCATGATCACCTTCCATCATATCGGTGATTTTTGCCTGCTCAATTTGCACGATCCCGAGGGGGAGCTTGGCTTTGTGGAGCATTCCTACAACCGTAGGAATCCCATTGCCGTCTTCGGTAATTTTCTGTTTGCCATTCTGCCTCTGGCACTTGGCCTTGTGCTTTCTATGCTTGTGATTTTTATTTGCTTCCGCGGAGCCTTTTCGGGATTTTCCCACAGCGTTGCCACGCTGGTTGAAGCCGAGGCGGGTGTCGGCGAATACGTCAGGCTGGCGTTTGGATTTCTGCCTGCGATGTTTCGCGATTCCACCACCAGTCTGCTTGGCAAGGCCGTGGGTGCGCTGCTGCTTACCCTGCTTTCTCTCGGTGTATACGTTTCCCTGGAGGATTTGATGGGCGGGCTTGGCGGACTTTTCTATTACGCTGCGTTTGCGTTTCTTTTTGCAGGCGTGACCGCACTTTTTGATGCACGCGCGCGTCGCTTGATTCTCACGGATCTCCGCACTTTTGGTCTGGGTGTTACGGCGCTTTTTATCGTCGTACTCGTTTTTGCTCTCGTGGCGCTTGCCTTTGGTCTGTGTATTCTCATTCTCCGTACCCTGCTGGGCGACGGCTCCCATGACCTTGTGACGTACGCGGACGACCGCTACGATTACCGTTATTAAGAAAGGATTATGTATGCAAAAGCTTATTAAAAACTGGATTTTTACCCTGATTGTCTGTATTTTGCTCGCGTTGCTGACGGCGGTTATGCTGTTGGGTGCCTTTGAGGTGAAGGGCTTCACGCTGGCGCGTGATATCCTGCATCTTCTGATGGCAGTTATTTTGGGCATTTATGTTGTTTTGGGGCTTTTCCCTACCTTGATTCGTTATCGCGGTGTGATTCGCGTGTTTGTCGGTACGGAAATTCTTGTTTTGGTGCTCGCCATGGTGGCGCTTGCCTTTGCACAGGTCAATATGCCGTTTTTCTCCTCGCTGCAGGCCTGCTCTGTAGTGGGATTGGCGCTCTGGGCACGCGGTGCCGTGGAAATTGTCCATGCATATCTCCTGCAGGGGAGCAATAGCGAGAAAAAAATTCCGCTTTGGGGACTTGGCTGCTATATCCTGCTTTGCGCCTTCGGTATGTGGCAGATGGCGCGTCCTACGATTGCGGACAAGCACTTTCTGTTTGTAATCGGCGGCGTATCGCTTGTCATGACGGTTATTTTTGCATATGCCACTGCAAAAAACCGTCAGGGAAAGGGGAAGCCCCGCAAGAAAAAAGCGGCCAAAGGAAAGAGCGCAGGCGGTGAGGACGTTGCGTTTTTTCCTGTGGAGTGATTATGACCGCAAAGAACAAGGAAGCCGTCCTCACCCGGCTTTGGCGGCGTTTGATTGATATTCTGCTGTCGCTTTTGCTGGGTATCGTTTTGTTGCCTGCTGCGTTATTGGTGCTGATGCTTTTGTGTATTCGCTCTCCCGGTAATCCCTTTTATTTGCAAAAGCGTATGGGACGGGGCGGAAAAACGATTTGTGTATTAAAATTCCGCTCCATGAAAAAAGATGTCATTTTGTCCGATGAACAGCAGGCACAATATCGCCTTGAGTATAAGCTTGACGATGATCCGCGCCTGATCGGTTACCGCAAGGCGGGTGATGGCAAGCGCTGCTTCGGCGCGCTGCTTCGCCGTACCTCACTGGATGAGCTGCCACAGCTTTATCTGAATGTTTTGCTTTTGGGGAATATGTCCCTGGTGGGGCCGCGGCCGATTGTGGCAGAGGAGCTGTCTACATATTATACTGAGGAGGAGCAGAGGCTGCTTCTGTCAGTCAAGCCCGGTCTGACGGGCTATTGGCAGGCTTATGCCAGAGGTCGCGCACTGTATGCCAATGGCGAGCGACAGAAAATGGAGCTGTATTATGTTACGCATAGGTCACCTTGGCTTGATTTAAAAATTCTTTTTCGCACTGTGCTTGCGGTCATTTCCAAGGCAGGTGCAAAATAAAAGAACACCGCCTAGCAGGCGGTGTTCTTTTGCTTTATTTTTTTAAGTAGGTGTCTGCGTCAAGCGAGTACATGACTACGTCAAAGACCTCGCCCTGCTTGTTTTTTACAGCCTGTGAGAGATAACCCTCGCGCATAAAGCCCAGCTTTTCCGCCAAACGAAGGGAAGCGGTGTTCGGCGCAAAAACGCGCACCGAAATACGTGCAACATCGTGCTGAAAAATCCATTCTATTACAGGGGGAATGGCCTCGGCCATCAGTCCCTGATGGGCGAAGGGCTCGGTGAGCCACGCCGCCATTTCCTTTGCCTTTACGTGGTAACGGAAATCGTCGTCACGGAGCGATATGACGCCAATTATCTCACCCGTTTTGCGATTTTCAAGCAATATGTGTGGATAATCTGCAATTTCTCTTGCGATTTGCGCTTTCTCGCAAGGCTCGTAAAGATTGTAGCGCATTACGAAGGGTGTACTGCGCTTTTCGGCCAATACTGCCGCATCCTCTGCGGTGGCTTCTCTTAAGATTAAGCGATCTGTCTGCCCCAAAAATCCTTCGAAAAATCTCATAGTAATCCTTGCAAAACGGTCGCCACCCCTTGGAGTTGCGACCGTTTTATTTATTGTAATATTTGCAGAATAGAAAGCGCCGCCTTGAGAATGGCAGCCATATCGGCTTTGGAGAAGCCGCCGTCCTGGCCGTTTTCAAAGCGCTTCGCGGCAAAGTAAGCAATTGCCTTGAACTGAATTTTATTCAGGTTGCAAAGGCGCATATCGCGACGGTCAATATCACCTGTGGTGGCGTAGTTGTTGCCGTAGCAGGTGGGGCATACGTTGCGGATAAAGCAGGTTTGGCACGCCTTGTCAAGCTGCTCAGTTTTGATGCGCCCAGCGGAAAAGTCAAGCGTGAGTGCCCGCTTGGCTTCTTCCTCGCCTACGCAGATCGGCAGGAAAAATTGGCAGGGATAATAGGTGCCGTCGCAATCGTAGGCACGCATGGCGTAGCCTGCACCGCAATAGCGTACAGCTTCCTGTTCCTCGGCAAGGCTCTTAATGCGGTTGATATCCAGAATAGCCGCAGGCTTCACGTTCGGGTGCGCGATATAGTAGTCAACCAGAAGGGCAAGCTCGCGCTCAAAAACACGTTGGTTTTCCGCATTATCCCAATCAATGCCGTAGGCAAGATTGCAGGATACCTCAAAGCCCTGCACGTGACAGAAGATAACGCCCTCGGCGAGGTCAGGCAGGGTTTCCCTCGAAATGGTCATTTTAACAGATTCCTCTGGATAGGTTTTGCGGAAGAAATCGAGGTCAATATCGTCAAAGGAATCCGAACGGTTGCGGTCGTGCATCGCCTTGGTGCCATCCAGGCTAAGACCTAACTGTAAATGCTCGGTATTTTCACGAAGCCAGCTTTTACGCGCTTCGTCAAGAAGCACGCCGTTGGTGGTGATAAAGAAAATATAATCCTTGTCATACTCGCGCACCTTAAAATGATCAACAATGGCCTTTACTGTGTCAAATTCAAGGAGAGGCTCACCGCCGAAAAGGTCGAACTCGATCAGGCTGGTGCCATCGTCCATCGTCAGTTCTTTTTCGATGATGTCCCTTGCCATTTCAAAGGACATGGTGGCGCCGTCCTTGTGGTGCTCGTAGCAATACGTACAATTAAGATTACATTGGTGCGTAAGCACCAATGTAATGTTTTTGGATTTGATTTCCCCTGTGCAGGTGCTCATTATCTCTTGCCGCTTTTCTTGCACTTGACAGCGCAGTTCTCGGCACAGCTGTTAGAGCAATCCATGCAACCAAAGAAACGAACGCCGTCAGCGGTAGCAGGAACGTATTCCTTGGAAACGAACAGCTCCATTGCCTTCAGCAATTCTTCTTTCAGGTTAAACATAGCAAATCCCTCCTATGAGTATTACGGAACAAATCCGTATTTTCATTATATATAATGCGCGCGTAAAAATCAAGAGCATTTGCAAAAAAACAACCTGCCACGAGGGTGGCAGGTTGTTTTTTATTGTGTGAATTACTTTTCGCTGAGTGCGGCCTGTGCAGCTGCAAGACGAGCGATCGGTACGCGGAAGGGAGAGCAGGAAACGTAGGAAAGGCCAACCTTGTGGCAGAATGCCACGGAGGAGGGGTCGCCACCGTGCTCGCCGCAGATACCAAGCTTGATGTCAGGACGGGCAGCACGGCCAAGGGTAGCAGCCATTTCGACAAGCTTACCAACGCCGGTCTGGTCGATCTTTGCAAAGGGATCGTTCTCGTAGATCTTGGTGTCGTAGTAGGCATCAAGGAATTTACCCGCGTCGTCACGGCTGAAGCCGAAGGTCATCTGGGTAAGGTCATTGGTGCCGAAGGAGAAGAACTCTGCTTCCTTTGCAATTTCGTCAGCGGTCAGTGCGGCACGGGGAATCTCAATCATGGTGCCGACCTTGTAGGTCAGGTCAGAGCCTGCGGCAGCAATTTCCGCATCGGCGGTCTTGACAACGTGCTTCTTTACAAATGCAAGCTCCTTCACCTCGCCAACCAGCGGGATCATAATTTCGGGGACGATGTCCCAATCGGGATGCGCCTTCTTGACATTCAGGGCGGCGCGGATAACAGCCTTGGTCTGCATCACGGCAATTTCGGGATAGGTGACAGCCAGACGGCAGCCACGATGGCCCATCATGGGGTTGAACTCGTGCAGGCCGGAGATGATGTTCTTTACGTCAGCAACGGTTTTGCCGGTTGTTTCAGCCAGGAGGGCAATATCAGCCTCGTCAGTGGGAACGAACTCGTGGAGAGGCGGGTCAAGGAAGCGAATGGTAACAGGGTTGCCCTCAAGCGCCTCGTAAAGAGCCTCAAAGTCGCCCTGCTGCATGGGCAGAATCTTTGCAAGAGCCTTTTCGCGGCCCTCAACGGTATCGGAGCAGATCATCTCGCGGATAGCGGCGATGCGGTCAGCCTCAAAGAACATATGCTCGGTACGGCAAAGGCCAATGCCCTCTGCACCCAGCTCGCGTGCCTTCTTTGCATCTGTGGGGGTGTCAGCATTGGTGCGGACACGGAGCTTACGGTATTTGTCAGCCCAGCCCATGATAATGCCGAAGTTGCCGGAGATTTCAGCATCAACGGTAGGAATGATACCGTCGTAAATCTTACCGGTGGAGCCGTCAATGGAGATATAATCGCCTTCGTTGTAGGTCTTGCCTGCAAGGGTAAATCTCTTGTTTTCCTCGTCCATAGCGATTTCGCCACAGCCAGAAACACAGCACTTGCCCATGCCGCGGGCAACAACTGCTGCGTGGGAGGTCATGCCGCCGCGCACGGTCAGAATGCCCTGTGCAGCCTTCATGCCGGAGATGTCCTCGGGAGAGGTTTCAAGACGGACAAGAATAACCTTCTTGCCTGCAGTATGCCAAGCATCCGCATCGTCAGCGGTGAATACCACCTGACCGCAAGCGGCACCGGGAGAAGCACCAAGGCCCTTGCCGATGGGGTTGGCAGCCTTCAGCGCCTTAACATCGAACTGAGGGTGAAGCAGTGTGTCCAGGTTGCGGGGGTCGATCATCAGAACGGCCTCCTGCTCGGTCTTGTGGCCCTCGGCAACGAGGTCAACGGCAATCTGGAGCGCAGCCTGTGCGGTACGCTTGCCGTTACGTGTCTGAAGCATATAGAGCTTGCCGTGCTCAACGGTGAACTCCATATCCTGCATATCATGATAGTGGTTCTCAAGAATACCGCAGACCTTTACAAACTGTGCGTATGCCTCAGGGAACTTTTCAGCCATCTGTGCAATGGGCATGGGGGTACGGACGCCTGCAACAACGTCCTCACCCTGTGCGTTGGTGAGGAACTCACCCATCATCTTCTTTTCGCCGGTGGCGGGGTCGCGGGTGAAGGCAACGCCGGTGCCGCAGTCATCGCCCATATTACCGAAGGCCATTGCCTGTACGTTAACGGCAGTGCCCCAGGAGTAGGGAATATCGTTGTCACGACGGTAGATGTTTGCACGGGGGTTATCCCAGGAACGGAATACAGCCTTGACTGCACCCATCAGCTGCTCCTTGGGATCGGTGGGGAACTCAGCGCCGATTTTGGACTTGTACTCGGCCTTGAACTGCTCTGCAAGCTCCTTCAGGTCGTCGGCGGTCAGGTCAACGTCCTGCGTAACGCCCTTGGCGGCCTTCATTTTATCGATAAGCTCCTCAAAGTACTTCTTGCCAACTTCCATGACGACGTCGGAATACATCTGGATAAAGCGGCGGTAGCAGTCGTAAGCCCAACGCGCGTTGCCGGACTTTTCTGCCATAACCTTTACCACGTCCTCATTCAGACCGAGGTTCAGGAT
>JAZOSC010000130.1:0-12573 GCA_045656925.1 Eubacteriales bacterium
GCGCGATGCATACGCTCGCAATCATCAATGGTAATGCCGTCCTCATGGTCAATGGTTACACGCAGAATACGGCGCGCACCCTCCTTGACAAATTCCACATCCCAGAGCAAAAGCCCCAGCTCCGCAGCCACAGGGGCCACAAGCTCCCTGACCGCTTCGGCAATATTTTTTGCTGCCATAGCCTCTCCTTCCTGCTTCTTTACGCAAGAAATAATAAAAGCAGGTCGTCGAACCTGCTCCTTCACACTATCATACTGCAGGTAGTATATCACACTTTTTCCCGTTTTGCAAGAGCTGTTGCAAAAAAAATTATATTTTCACCCAAAGTGTACAGTTTTGGCGAAAACTTTCTCCCTTTCTTTTACTTTTTTCACAATTCCTTCAAGTAACCTGTTTACAACCGTCAATTTTTATGTTATAATATTAAATTAGATAATTAGATTTTTGCAGGAGGAACCGACCATGAACGGCACCGTACTGAGCAAAACCGAACTTGCCGCGTGGCGGTGTCTTCTGGCACGTCCCGCAGGCAAGGAGCTTTGGCTTTCGGCAGGCATTTATCTGTTTGCCTCACTCATCATTCCCTTTGCAGGGATTATGGAGCTTTGCGCGCTCTTTATTGCAGCATGCATTGCCTATTTGTTAACCAGAACACACACCTTTGTCAGTGTGCTGGCACCCGGCATACCTGCCCTAGCGCTTTTCACGCTTTCAGGCTCGGCAGCACCCTCGGCCCTCTTTTTTGCCATTCTTTTTGGCGGTGCCACCGGTGCTATTCTGCTTCTATCCGTCCGTAATGCACGTGAGGGGCTGCTGCTGGCGGTCCTTCCCCTCTCGGCATTTCTTGCGGCATGGCTGATTACAGGTAATCCGCTATTCGCCCTGCTTGGCCTTATACCGCTTCCCATCGCGCTCATTGGTGCATTTGCCGTACGGCGCTGCAAGCCCTTCTGCCCGGCAATTGCCGCCATCGGCGCAACGCTTGTTGGCGTGCTGGCTCTTGCAGGACTGATTACTATGCTGTCTGTGAATCCCGCACATCTTGATTTTGCAAGCCACCTTCCCACCCTGATTACCGCGCTTGAAGAAGCTGTGCTGGCAGCGCTTAACGAGGTTGCCGCGCTGTATCCAGAAATGGCCGTCACCGCATTCTTTACCCCAACCATGGTTCATAATATGATTGCACTGATGGTCAATCTCTCTCCCGGTATTCTCATCGCACTCTGCCTTGTCATCGCCTATTTCGTCTGGCGGACGCTTTGCACGCTGCTGGTGGCCCTCGGCACACTTCCCCGTCTGCCTCGCGTGTTCACCACCCCCGTAACAAGCGTCGTTTCTGCCATTCTTTTTATTCTCGCCTTCACCGTCGCACTGCTGGCAAACTCTGCCTACACCCTCGTTGGCGCAGTAGCAGAAAACTTTGCTCTCGTGCTCACACCCATCTTTGCCCTCATTGGCTTTGCCGCACTCTTTGGGCGCGGCACGCAGCGCTCCTGCCTCTCTGTGCTGTTGCTCATCGGCATGGCCTACCTGCTTTTCAACAATCCCCCGCTTGCCCTGAACTTTGCCGCACTTTACGGTGCAATTCACGCATTGATTATTACCCATCACAACAAAAAAGCCAACAACAGTAAAGGAGAACCGTAATGCAAAAGCAATCCGAGAACCGTCAGCGTACAGGCTCCGCGATCCCTATGATCGTGCTGCTTCTGCTCGGCCTTTTATTCTTCGGCGTATTTGCGCTTGCCTCGCGCCTTGCTCCCGAAGGCGCGCTGACAACCCGTGTCACGCTGATTTTCCTTGGTGCGTATCTTCTTTTCAGTCTGGTCGCAGGCTTGTTTTTCCTGCTGAAGGAGCGCAAGCAGCGCCGTGAGGAGATTATTTTTGAAACCCTCAACACCAAGATGCACAATATGTTCAAATATGCCGTTGGCCTGCCCTACGCCATTGTAGACGAGCAGGGGCGCGTGCGCGTTGTCAACAGCGCACTCCAGATGATTCTTGAAGCCGAGGATCCCTTTTACCGCGGCAGCATTGACGATTTCTGCGGTGGCATCAGCCTGCAGCAAATCATACAGGCAGGCCAGCAGGGTGCAGAAAGCCGCACGCCCCTCGGCAAGCTGACGATGACCACGGTGGAGGCTGACGATGACGGCACCCTGCCCACAGGCACCCTGCCCGAAAGCAGTATTGACGGCACGGTCGTGCGCTTGCCTGACAACGGGCGTTACGTTGCGCGCGCGTATGAAACGCGCCTGAACGACCGCACCAACTATCTTGTAACCTTTACCAACGCCTCGGAGTTGCTTGACCTGCGCGAAAAAATGGAGCGCGATATGCCTGCGGTTGCCTATATCGACGTCGACAACCTGGAGGAGCTTACGCAATACACCCACGCAAATTACCGCGATGCCTCACGTAAGGTTGACGACATTCTGATCAGCTTTGCCGCAGATATGAACGGCTTCCTGCGCGAATACGAGCGCGACCGTTATATCATGCTCTTCTCACAGGAAAAGCTTCGACTTTGCGAGGAGGATCGCTTCAGTGCCCTGCTTGACCGCATCCGTGACATCCGCCTCGGTGAATACGGTATCCCCGTCACAGTTTCGGTGGGCATCTCTCTCGACGACTGCTCTATGGCAGAGCGCGCCAAGGAGGCTAACTCTGCACTTGATATGGCCCTCCAGCGCGGCGGTGACCAGGTGGCAGTGCGCCGCCGTGACGGCATTCGCTACTACGGCGGCCAGACAAGGCCCTTCCAGCGTCGCACCAAAGTGCAGTCCCGCGTGGTTGCAAGCTACCTGCTGACCAAAATCTCAGAGGCAGATAACCTGCTCATCATGGGCCACAAGAACCCCGACTTCGACTCCATCGGCTCCTCCATCGGTATTGCACAGCTCGGTCTGCTTGCAGGCATTCCCACCCGCATTATTATGGATCTTGACAACCCCAACTTCCGTATCGCAACCGAGCGTCTGACCGCCTCATCCCCCTACCGCGAGATGTTCATTTCGGGGCATCGCGGTCTTGACCTCGTGCGCTCGGGCACACTGCTGATTATCACCGACGCAAACAACCTTCGCATTATCGAGTCACGCGAGGTTGCCGACAGCGTCCGTCAGGTGTCGGGCAAAATTGCCATTATCGACCACCACCGTCAGGCAGGCGAATACGATTTTGAGCCTGTTATCAACTATATAGACGCCAGCGCAAGCTCGGCATCCGAGCTTGTTACCGAAATGCTTGAGCAAAGCGATACAGGAAACGAAGGGGACAATTCCCTGGTATCCGACGAGGTCGCCAGTATTATCCTTTCAGGCATCATGCTTGATACCAACGGCTTTACCCGCAATACGGGCAGCCGCACGCTGGATGCCGCACGCTATCTCTTTGGCCGCGGTGCAAATGCAGAATATGCCCACACCTTCTTCAATCAGGATTATGCTGACTACGTTTCCGAGCGCAGCTTTTCGGGCTGCGCCCTGCTGCACGACGGCAAGGTCGGCCTTACCTGGAGCGCAGGCACGGGCAGAGGTGCCGATGACCGCGTGGTCGCCGCAAAGGAAGCAGACCGCCTGCTGCTCGTCAAGGGCGTCCACGCCTCCTTCTCCCTCGTTGTCATTGACAACGTGGTGCATATTTCAGGTCGCTCGGACGGCTCTGTCAACGTACAGCTGATCCTGGAGCGTCTGGGTGGCGGCGGCCGCTTTGATTCGGCCGGCACAGCCCTTTCGGGCGTATCGCTTGAAACGGCAGTAGAAGACCTGAAGAATGCCATCAACGCATATTTTGAAGAATCGGAAGACACACACCGCGGTGCATGATGCACCGCCCGAACGATAAGAAAGGAACAGTATAAGGAACACCGCTATGAAAGTCATTCTCACACAGGACGTTAAAGGACAAGGCAAAAAGGACCAGCTGATTGAGGTGTCAGACGGGTACGCACGCAACTTTCTGCTTCCCCGTAAGCTGGCAATTCCTGCCGACAATCAATCTATGACCGAGCTGAAAAACAAGGAAGCCGCACGTCAGCACAAAATCGATACCGAGCGCGCTGCCGCACAGGAAATCGCCAAAAAGCTGACTGCCATCGTCGTCAAAATCAAGGTTGGCAGCAGTGCAGACGGACGTCTGTACGGCTCAGTTACCACGAAGGAAATTGCAGAGCGCCTGGAAAAGGATTTCGGCATCACCGTTGATAAACGCAAAATTACCCTTGCCGATCCCATCAAGGCCTACGGCACCTATGCACTCGACGTCCGCCTGTACACCGACGTATCGGGCAAAATCAACGTCGTCGTTGCAGAGCAGTGAGGATAATATGGCAGATATGATGCACAGGGATAGCGAGCTTCTGCGTAAGCTGCCCTGCTCGGTTACGGCAGAGCGCGCACTGCTCGGCTCGATTCTTTTTGACCCCAACGCCATTACAGAAATTGCCGGCAGTATCAGCGCTGACGATTTTTACGTACAGGAGCATAAGCAGATTTATCTCGCCATGCGCGAGTTATTTGATGCCAGTCGTGAGATTGACCCCGTTACGTTGATTGATGAGCTGGTACACAAGGGCGTGTATGAAAAATCAGGCGGTGAGGACTACATCCGTTCCCTGCTTGATGCCACCCCCAGCGCACAGAACATTGCCGACTATACACGTATCGTCAAGGAGGAAAGCGTCCGCCGCCGTATCATTGAGGTCTGTGGCGAGATTTCCGACCTTTCCTTCGGTGAGCAGGAGGGTGTCGCACAGGTGCTCGACCTGGCACAGAGCCGCTTTACCGAAATTGCCCAGGGACGCGATTCCCGTACCTTCCGCCACATCAGCGACGTTTTGCGCGACGTGATGGCCAATCTGCACACGTTGCAGACAGATAAGGATGCCGCACGCGGCACACCCACGGGCTTTGCGGGTGTCGATAAGCTGCTGATCGGCATGGGCAGCTCCGATCTCGTGCTGGTCGGTGCCCGTCCCGGTATGGGTAAAACCGCCTTTGCCCTCAACGTGGCGACAAACGTAGCGCTCCAAACGGGCAAAAAGGTTTGCATTTTCTCGCTTGAAATGGGTGCGGAGCAGCTCGCCTCCCGTATGATTGCCAGCGAGGCATTGGTTGACAGCTACCGCCTACGCTCGGGCCAGCTTGACAGCGACGAATGGAAAAAAATCGCAGATGCCACCATGCGCCTGTCTGCTACCGATATTTTAATTGACGACACCTCGGGCATTACCGTCACGGCTATGAAGGCAAAGCTGCGCCGCGTGGAAAACCTCGGTCTGGTTGTCATTGACTACCTCGGCCTGATGGAAAGCGAGCAGCACTACGACAGCCGCGCACTTGAGGTCAGTGTGATTTCACGCGGCCTGAAGCTCATGGCCAAGGAGCTGCGTGTACCGATTCTCTGCTGTGCACAGCTTTCCCGTGGCCCCGAAAGCCGAACCGATAAGCGTCCCCAGCTTTCCGACCTGCGTGATTCGGGTGCCATCGAGCAGGATGCTGACGTGGTTATGTTCCTCTACCGCGAGGAATACTATAATACCTCCCGCGATCCCGACCAGAAGGACGGCAATATCGCAGAGGTCATTATACAAAAGAACCGCCACGGCTCCACGGGCAACGTCAAAATGGCATGGTTGCCCGCCTACACCAAGTTCCGCACCATCGACACCGACAGAGAAGAGCCGTAATGCGCCATTCATCTACACTGACGGGCTTCCGTGCGCCGCACCTGCTGGCAGGCCTGCCTGCCAAGTCCCCCGTTGCTGTGGCCCTTTCGGGCGGCGCGGATTCGGTGGCACTGTTGCTTTTGCTGCACGGACACCCCTCGCTTACCGCCGTACATGTGCATCACGGTATTCGCGGCGAGGAGGCCGATCGCGACCTGACCTTTTGCCGCACCCTTACAAAAAAGCTCTCTGTCCCCCTGCACGTGCTTTACGTTGATGCACCCGCGCGTGCAAGGGAAACGGGAGAAAGCCTCGAAACAGCCGCACGCGAAGCGCGCTATAGCGCTATAACGGCTTTGCTTGAAAAGGAGCAGATTCCTCTGCTTGCCACCGCGCACCACGCGGACGACCAGCTCGAAACCATGCTTCAGCATCTTTTGCGTGGCAGTGGCCTGCGCGGCCTTTCCGGTATTCCCGCCTGCCGTGCGCTTGCCGAAGGCGTTTTTGTGGTACGCCCCCTGCTGACCGTGCCGAAAGCAGATATTCTTGCATTTCTCACCTCTGTGAAGCAGGATTTTGTAACCGACAGCACCAATGAGGAGCTTTGCTGTCAACGCAATCAGCTTCGCCATCGGGTACTGCCGCTTCTCACTGCACTGCAGCCCGATGCCGCCGCTATCGCCGCACGCTGTGCCGAGTCGTTGGCAGAGGACGAGGCATATCTTGACGGTCTTGCGTCGGCGTTTATCGCAAGCTCCGCAGACAAATTGGAGGCGACGGCATTGGCGGCACTTCCCACACCGATTCTGGTACGTGTGATGCGCCGTATATTACCCGAGCCGCCTACTGCCAAGCAGCTTGCGGCAATCAAGGAGCTGCTCAAGACAAATCGCCCCCACGCCGCCCTTTCTCTTGGCGGAGAGATGCAGCTTTCACTGAATCACGGTCTTTTGACTGTGGCCAAGGAGCGTCGGGCACCCGTTTCCCCTTACGAGCAGCCGCTTGCATTGGGCGAGAATCTGATCGAGGCGGCTGATGCCGCAGTCTATCTCCTCCCCATCGGCTCTCCGCCACCAAAAAGCGCTGAAGCCTACCGCTATACCGCCGGCGCAGCGCTTTGCAGCACAGCCGTCACAGGCGCGCTCCGCGCACGCCCTCGCAAGCCGGGGGACGTTATTTTCCACGGCGGCATGCATAAGGCCGTCCGCCGACTGGCAGACACCGCACACCTCGCGCCGTCCTTGCGCGCGCGTATGCCGCTGCTTGCAGACGACAAGGGTATCCTTGCCGTGCCGTTCGGCCCGGTGCGTGACGGCGCGCGCGACAATCCCGACCTCGTCGTTTATTTCTGTCTTCAATAGTCTTTTTATCAACAGCGTTTATATATTTTTTACCCCACACGGAGGAAACCATGAAGAAGCACATCAAATCCATTATCCTTTACCTGCTCCTTTTTGCGGTGATCATTGCTGTGGTATCCACTATTTTCCAGCAAACCAAGGAGGAAAAGGTGGTGCTCGGCGAGGTTATCGCCTACTTTAAAGAGGACAGAGTCACGTCCTTCGTCATTGACGAGGATTACTACATCACCATGTCGATCATCAAAACAGATGCGACCGGTGCTGTTTTATACAATGCTGACGGCAGCTATCAAATCGAGGAGATTTCCTACCGTCTGCGTTCGCTTGACCTCTTTCACGAATACTGCGGTGAATATGTCAAGAGCAACACCAACCTGAAAAGCTTTGACGTGGAGCCGCAAACGGTTACCCCCTGGTGGGTCAGCCTTCTGCCCTACGCGCTGATTATCATTGTAGTCATCGTCCTGTGGGTAGTCATGATGCGCTCTGCAGGCGGCCCCGGCGCAAAGCTGAACAGCTTTGGCAAGGCACGCGCCAAAACGGCGGGCGACCAGAAGGACCGCGTCACCTTTGAGGACGTCGCAGGCTCCAACGAGGAAAAGCAGGAGCTTGAGGAAATTGTTGAATTTTTAAAGGACCCCACCAGGTTCACACGTCTGGGCGCAAAAATCCCCCACGGCGTACTGCTTGTAGGCCCTCCCGGTACGGGTAAAACGCTGCTTGCCAAGGCCGTTGCAGGCGAGGCTGGCGTGCCCTTCTACTCGCTTTCCGGCTCTGATTTTGTGGAAATGTACGTCGGCGTAGGCGCATCGCGTGTGCGCGACCTCTTTGAAACGGCACGCAAAACCCCTGCCAGCATTATCTTTATTGACGAGATTGACGCCGTTGGCCGTCACCGCGGTGCAGGCCTTGGCGGCGGTCATGACGAGCGCGAGCAAACCCTGAACCAGCTGCTTGTGGAAATGGACGGCTTTGGCTCACACGACGGCATCATCGTGATTGCCGCCACCAACCGCCCTGATATTCTGGATCCCGCCCTGCTCCGTCCCGGCCGATTTGACCGCCAGATTACCGTCAATGCTCCCGACGTAAAGGAGCGCGAGGCAATTCTGCACGTGCACGTCCGCAAAAAACCCCTTGAGGCCGCTGTAAACCTTGAGGTAATTGCAAAGAAGACCGCAGGCTTTACGGGTGCAGACCTTGCCAACCTGATGAACGAGGCGGCACTCCTTGCCGCACGGCGCGGCAAATCACTCATCGGCATGGAGGATATTGACGATGCCTTTATCCGCGTGATTGCAGGCCCCAAAAAGACCTCGCGCATCATGAACGAGCGCGAGCGCCGCAATACCGCCTTCCATGAGGCAGGCCACGCCATTGTCGCGCACGTTCTGCCTCACCTTGACAGTGTACACCAGATTTCCATTATTCCCTCAGGCCGTGCACTTGGCTATACGATGAGCCTGCCTGCCGAGGACAAATACAGCGTTTATAAGGCCGAGCTGAAGGAGCAGATTGCAGAGCTTCTGGCAGGTCGCGTGGCTGAGGCCTTGGTATTCGGCGATATTTCTGGCGGTGCCTCCAACGACATTGAGCGTGCTACTGCTATTGCACGCAAGATGGTCACCCAGCTGGGCATGTCCGACGCGCTCGGCCCCGTGAAATACGGCACCAATGAAAGCGAGGTCTTCCTTGGCCGTGACTTTGCGGGCGGCAACAACTTCTCCGAGGAAATTTCCGCCAAAATCGACGGTGAAATCAAGGCACTGATTGACGAGGGCTATGCCACCGCCAAGCGTATCCTCGAGGAAAACCGTGCCAAGCTTGACTTTATCGCAGAATTCCTGTTGAAGAACGAGCTGATGGACGGCGACCAGTTCGCCGCAGCCATGGAGCGTGAGGGCGTAACCTTCGAGGAGCTTGAGGCCATCACCGCCGAAAAGCGTGAAAACAGCCGCAAGGAAAACGAGGAGCGCGCACGCCGCACACGCGAGGAGGCTGAAGCTGCCGCACGCGCCTTTGCCGCGGAGCACGGCTTCACCGACAGCGATTTTGATGCTGCCGATTTCACCGACACCGGCAAGGCAGACGACACCCCGAAGCCCTGACCGTAGGGGGAATCTCCCCCCTATACACGTCAAACCACAGGAGCTATTATGAAAAGCAACAAACAGCTGGCACTCGGCATTGACATCGGCTCCACCACCGCCAAGGTGGTGCTGGCCGATGGTAAAAATATACTCTATCAATGCTACGAACGCCATCTATCTCAGGTGCGTACCAAAACACTTGAAATTCTCTCCCGTCTGAAGGAGCTGATCGGCGATGCCACCATCAAGGTAGCTGTAGCAGGCTCAGCAGGGCTTGGTATGGCACGTGTCGCCGAGCTGCCCTTCGTACAGGAGGTTTTTGCCACGGGCGAAACGGTACGGCACATGCAGCCTGACACCAACGCAGTGGTTGAGCTGGGTGGCGAGGACGCCAAGGTCATATTTTTTGACGGCGGCACCGACGAGCGCATGAACGGCACGTGTGCAGGGGGCACAGGCGCCTTTATCGACCAGATGGCAACACTGCTTGATCTGACGGTTGAGGAGCTTGACGCCCTCTCGTTGCAGGCCACGCGTATTTACCCCATCGCCTCGCGCTGCGGCGTGTTTGCAAAAACCGATATCCAGCCCCTGCTGAATCAAGGTGCCTCAAAGGCAGATATTGCCGCCAGCATTTTCCGCGCAGTAGTCAATCAGACGATTGCAGGACTTGCACAGGGACGGCGCATTACGGGCAAGGTTATGTTTCTCGGCGGCCCGCTTTCCTTCAACGAGGGCCTGCGGCGGCAGTTCGTTCACGTCCTGCGCCTTTCCCCCGAAAATGCCGTTTTCCCCGACTACGGCCGCATTTCGGTTGCTTTGGGTGCCGCCTTCTATGCCGCAGGCCTACAGGAGCATTTCACCTACAACGAGCTGATGGCACGCATCGAGCGCGCCACCGCCACAAGGCAGGAGCGTTCTGCGCTCTTACCGCTTTTTGACAGCAAAAAAGCATACGCCGCCTTCCGTGCGCGCCACGCCGCGGCATCGGTTGAATACGCCGACCCCGCCACGTATCGGGGCAACGCCTATCTCGGCATTGACTGTGGCTCTACCACCACCAAGCTGGTGCTGATGGGCGAGGACCACAAGCTGCTTTATACATACTACAACAGCAATAAGGGCAACCCCGTCGGCATCGTCCGTGAGCAGCTTGAGGAAATTTACCGCATTTGCGGCAATCACATTACCATCAGGTCGTCGGCTGTAACAGGCTACGGTGAGGAACTGATACGCCACGCCTTTCACCTTGACCACGGACTAGTGGAAACGATGGCGCATTTTACGGCTGCACGTTATTTTGATCCACAGGTCGACTTTATCCTCGACATCGGCGGTCAGGATATCAAATGCTTTAAAATCCGTCAGGGAGCCATTGACAGTATTATGCTCAACGAGGCCTGCTCATCAGGCTGCGGCTCCTTCATTGAAACCTTTGCCAAATCGCTCGGCTATGAAACCGAGGAATTTGCCGCCGTCGGTCTGTTTGCCGAGGCACCTGTTGACCTTGGCTCCCGTTGCACGGTATTCATGAATTCCTCGGTCAAGCAGGCGCAAAAGGACGGCGCCACTGTTGGCGACATTTCGGCAGGCCTTTCGATGTCTGTCGTCAAAAACGCCATTTACAAGGTTATCCGCGCCGCCAGCAAGGACGAGCTTGGCACGCACATCGTGGTACAGGGCGGCACCTTTTTGAACGACGCCGTGCTTCGCAGCTTCGAGCGTGAAATAGGCCACGACGTCATTCGTCCCACTATTGCGGGCCTGATGGGTGCATGGGGTGCGGCGCTGCACGCGCAGACTGCCTGTACCGCCCCCACAACGCTGCTTTCGCGCGAAGCACTCCGACATTTTACGCACGTTTCCAAGGCAGCCGTCTGTCGCGGCTGTGGCAATAACTGCAATATCACCGTCAACACCTTTGAGGGGGGCGAAAAATACATTTCGGGCAACAAGTGCGAGCGTGGCGCAGGTAAACGCGCCGCCACCAATCCTCTGCCCGACCTGCACGCCTTCAAGCGAGATGCGCTTGCCGCGCTTGTACCCGTTCACGGCAAGCGCGACTTTACCGTAGGCCTTCCCCTGGCACTCGGTATGTATGAGCTTGCCCCCTTCTGGTACACACTTTTTGCTTCCCTTGGACTGGGTGTACGCACCTCAGGCTTTTCTACCCGTAAAATCTACGCCAAGGGGCAGTACAGCATCCCCTCGGATACCGCCTGCTACCCTGCAAAGATTATGCACGGACATATCGAGGAGCTTTTGGAAGCAGGCGTTGACGCCATTTTCTACCCTGCTATGACACGCAATATTGACGAGGGCGTATCCGACAATCACTATAACTGTCCTGTCGTTGCCTACTATTCCGAGCTTCTCTCCCGCAACATGGATAGCCTTTCGGGGGTGCGCTTTCTCTATCCTTATCTAAATATCAACAACCACAAGCATCTTGCTACAGAGCTTCTCTCCTTTTTAAACACCGAAATCGGGGACTTTACGGCGCGTGAAATGCGAAATGCCGTACGCGCCGCTGCACGCGCGCAATCCACCTATATGGCAAGCATTCGTCACGAGGGCGAGCGCGCCGTTGCACGTGCCGCACGTGAAGGGCTTCGTCTGATGGTGCTGTGCGGCAGGCCCTATCACATTGACCCCGAAATCGGACACAGCATTGACCGCCTGGCCACAAGCCTTGGCTTTGCAGTGGTCAGTGAGGACGCGGTAGCACACCTTGCCTCCGCACCCGTGCGCCCTGCTGTTTTGAACCAGTGGACCTACCACGCAAGACTATACAACGCCGCGCGCTTCGTGACTGAAACCAAGGGCGCGGAGCTGGTGCAGCTTGTTTCCTTCGGCTGCGGCATTGACGCCATTACCACCGACGAGGTACGCGAGATTCTTGCAGATAGCGGAAAGCTCTACACACAAATCAAGATTGATGAAATCACCAACCTCGGCGCGGTAACCATCAGACTACGCAGCCTGCTGGGCGCGCTGGAGCAGCAGGAAACGGAGGGCGGACATGGCAACTGAACGCGTTCTTTTTACCAAGCAAATGAAGAAAACGCACACCATTCTTCTGCCCAATATGCTTCCGATGCATTTTAAAATCATGCAGGAGGTTTTCAGGCACTACGGTTATCATACCGAGCTGCTTGAAAATGAGGGCGCGGGCGTCATCGAATGTGGGCTGAAGTATACCCATAACGACACCTGCTACCCCGCCCTTCTCGTTATCGGCCAGTTTATAGATGCGCTGCAAAGCGGCAGATATGACGTGAACCGTGTCGCTGTTCTGATGACGCAAACGGGTGGCGGCTGCCGCGCCTCCAATTACATCTCCCTGATTCGCAAGGCACTTGCCAAGGCAGGCTTTGCACAGGTGCCCGTTATCTCCTTAAACGTAGCGGGGCTTGAAAAAAATCCCGGCTTCAAGCTCACCCTGCCGCTTGGC
>JAZOSC010000131.1:0-3804 GCA_045656925.1 Eubacteriales bacterium
GTATCGTGGATGCCGGTGACGATGCGATCGTCCCCAAATGCTCCTACACGCTTGGTCGTTTTCAAGCAATGGAAAATCTCACCATTACGGGCTGCGTGGTAAGAAGCACCGCATCTGCCATTAAGTTTGGTACCGAATCGAACTCCGCCTTTATCAACACGACCGTAACCGGCTGTACCGTTTACGACACGCGCCTTGAGGGTCTTTTCCTCATGACCTCGGACGGTGCACGCGTAGAAGGACTTTCCGTTTCCAACATTACCATGCGTAACGTTGGCGTTCCGATCGCGCTTCTCGTCAGTGACCGCGCACGCGGCCCTGAGGGCACCAAGATCGGCGTCATGAAAAACGTGGCGATCTCAAACGTCATCGTCACGGGTCCCTATACCGAAACCATTACCGCCACCATGGCGCAAAACTCGCGAGATTATTACGCAAATAAGCTGATCGGTACCCCCCACCACTTCCCGTTTTTGATCGCAGGTCAGCCCGACAGTATCATTGACAACGTGAGCCTGTCGAACATCCAGTTCGTATCGCCCGGCGGCGGCACGAAGGAAGACAGAAATATCGTGCTGAATGAGCTCAGAAACCAATATCCGGGCGTAAAAGCGATCGGCACAAAAGCCCCCGTGCATGGATTTGTCGCAAAGCACGTCAACAACCTCAGGCTTTATAACGTAGACTTTTCAACCGAAAAGCCCGACGCGCGCGACGAGATGCTACTTGAAAACGTGACAAATTTCAAGCAAGTATAATTACATAGCAAAAGCACCTGCAAGCATATGCTTGCATCGGCTTTTATTTTATCTTCTCTTTTCTTCAATTTCAAGAAGCAGGTCAGTAAGGAACGCCTCAACTGCCACAGCGCCCTTGTCGCCCTCCTTGCGGGAACGAACGGCAACCGTGCCGGCATTCATTTCGTTGTCGCCGATCACGAGCATGTAAGGAACCTTTTCAAGCTGCGTGGTGCGGATCTTCTTGCCGATCGTTTCATTACGGTCATCCACCTCAACGCGTACACCCTTAGCGGCAAGCCTTGCTTTGACCTCATAGGCGTAGTCAATGTGCTCGTCACCAATGGGAAGGATGCGAACCTGCTCGGGCGACATCCAAGTGGGCAGAGCCCCCGCATAACGCTCGATAAGGTAAGCAAGCGTACGCTCATAGCACCCAAGAGAGGTACGGTGAATGATGTAAGGCGTTTTCATCTGGCCGTCGCTATCAACGTACTCCATGCCAAACTTCTCGGCAAGCAGCATATCGATCTGAATGGTGACGATGGTATCCTCCTTGCCAAACACGTTCTTGTACTGAATATCGAGCTTGGGGCCGTAGAATGCCGCCTCATCAATGCCAATCTCATACTTCACACCGAGATTGTCAAGAATACGGCCCATGACAGACTGTGCATGCTCCCACTGCTCTGCCGTACCTTCATACTTGATGCCTGCACGGGCAGGATCCCACTGCGAGAAGCGGAAGCTGCAATTTTCAAGCATACCAACGGTATCAAGCACATATTTGGCAAGCTCCAGACAGCCGCGGAACTCCTCCTCAAGCTGCTCGGGACGGAGCACAAGATGCCCCTCGGAGATCGTAAACTGACGGACACGGATCAGACCGTGCATCTCGCCCGAATCCTCGTTACGGAAAAGCGTAGAGGTTTCACCAAGGCGCATGGGCAGCTCACGGTAGGAACGCTTTTTATTGAGGAAGACCTGATACTGGAAGGGGCAGGTCATGGGGCGGAGCGCAAAGCACTCCTTGGTTTCATCCTCTGCATCACCCAGAATGAACATACCGTCACGGTAATGGTCCCAGTGGCCCGAAATGCGATAAAGGTCGCGCTTTGCCATCAGCGGCGTTTTGGTCAGCAGATAGCCGCGCTTTTGCTCCTCATCCTCAATCCAACGCTGCAAAATCTGCACAGTGCGCGCACCCTTGGGCAGAAGAATGGGCAAGCCCTGACCGATCTCCTCCACGGTGGTGAAATACTCAAGCTCACGGCCAATCTTATTGTGGTCGCGGCGTCTTGCCTCCTCCAGTGCCTCAAGGTGCGCCTTCAGCTCATCCTTTGAGGGGAACGCCACGCCGTAAACGCGCTGGAGCATCTTATTGCTCTGGTCGCCCTTCCAATAAGCACCCGTGCATTGCGTCAGCTTAAACGCCTTGACAGCACCCGTTGCAAACAGATGGGGGCCTGCACAGAGATCCACAAACTCACCCTGACGGTAGAAGCTGATGACGGCATCCTCGGGCAGCTCGTTAATCAGCTGCACCTTATAAGGCTCCGCACGCTGCTCCATCAGAGCAACCGCCTCTGCGCGGGGAAGCTCAAATCGCTCAATCAACAAATTTTCCTTGACAATTTTCTTCATCTCACCCTCAAGCGCAGAAAGCACGTCTGAGGAAAAGGGCGTATCACTGTCAAAATCATAATAGAAGCCACCCTCAATAGCAGGGCCGATGGTAAGCTTTGCCGCAGGATACAGACGCTTGACAGCCTGCGCCAGCACATGGGCGGCGCTGTGATTGAATACGCGCTTGCCCCCCTCGTCGGCATAGGTGAGAAGCTTCACCTCGCAGTCAGCCGACAGCTGATGTGTCATCGCAACAAGCGCACCGTCAACCTCTGCGGCAAGATGTGCGCGGGTAACCAGCTCGGCAGCTCTGGCGGCATCAAACACCGAAAGCGGTGCATCAAACGCCATCGTTTTTTCGGGAAATTTTACCTGAAACATATCAAAGCACTCCTTATGAATAATCTAAAAAAAGATTTATAAAAATGCACCCCGACAAGGCAAAAGGCCTTATCGGGGTGCGATTTCAACAATCACACGGTTCCACCCGTGATTTCACTTTACATGATATATACGGTAGCACCTGGGCGGTACCTGACGCAAAGCACCCGAAGAATCTTACAGCCAAGGATTCTCTCTCTGTACGGGGCCGATGCATCGGCTTGTTCCAAGCACGTTATTTATGCTTGCGGTTATATTCGCTGCGGGGGTTCAGGAAATTGCGCCAATCCAGATCGCCGCGGTCAAGCGCAGTAATCAGCACCTCAGCAGTGGCAATATTGGTCGCAACGGGAACATTATAGCGGTCACAGGCAAGCAGCAGCTCCTCACCCTCCTTATCATAAGGGGCATCGGGGCGCGTATCGCGGAAATAAAGCAGAATATCAATTTCGTTATAAGCAACACGGGTAGCAATCTGCTGCTCACCGCCCTGCTCGCCCGTCAGCAGGCGCTCAATTTCAAGACCGGTAGCTTCAGAAATATACTTGGCCGTGATGTTGGTTGCACAAAGGTTATGTTTACTCAAAATGCCGCAATACGCGATGCAGAGCTGTGTCATCAGCTCTTTTTTCATATCAGTCGC
This sequence comes from Eubacteriales bacterium, assembly GCA_045656925.1. Classification (GTDB taxonomy): domain Bacteria; phylum Bacillota; class Clostridia; order Oscillospirales; family CAG-272; genus Firm-07. The sequence continues at coordinate 3,388 of JAZOSC010000131.1, forward strand.
AATAATTGCTATTTCCATTTCGTACACCTTCCCTTCACTGTCAGTCATAGAAAGCACTCTATTCATATATATTATAGCACACGCGCGCGCATTATGTCAATGAATTTAGAAAAAAATCACGCGCCGTAGCGCGGGATTTTTGGGTGATTTTGATTATTCCTCGGTTGCGGGAGCCTCTGCTGCCTCAGCGGCCTCAGCGGCAACCTCCTCAAGAAGTGCGCGGATAGAAAGGCTGACCTTCTCACGCTCATTATCAATCTCAATAATCTTGGCGTCAACGCTCTGACCGATTTCAAGCACGTCCTCAGGCTTGCCGATGCGCGTCATCGCAATCTGAGAAATGTGAATCAAGCCATCCACACCGTCAACAATCTCCGCAAATGCACCGAAGGGCATCATGCTGACAATCTTAACGGG